>JASHUX010000174.1 GCA_030039775.1 Alphaproteobacteria bacterium
TCGTCGGCGATGACGGCGAACGGCGCGCCCTCGCTGACGCCGGCGACGCGAAAGCCGGGTGGCGACGCGGTGATACGATCGCCGTGGCTCATCCACACCTGATGCCGCTCGCTCGGTTTCCACAGACCGTCGAACAGCGTGCAATTCTCACGGATTTCGAGGAAGGCGCGGCCGAACTCGCGGTCGTGACCACTTTCCACCTGCCCGCCGAGCTGCGCCGCCATCGTCATCTGGCCGTAGCAGATGCCGAGCACCGGCACCCCCATCTCGAAGACGCGTTGCGGCGCGCGCGGCGTGCCCATCTCGGCGACGGACGCCGGCCCGCCCGACAGGATGATTGCCTTCGGCGCGAACGACGCCATTTTGTCGTCGTCGATATTGAAAGGATGGATTTCGCAATAGACGCCGCTTTCGCGCACCCGGCGCGCGATGAGCTGGGTCACCTGGCTGCCAAAATCGAGGATCAGAACCCGGTCGGTCATGGTTCATCATCCGGGGCGTCGGCGACAGGCGCAAGGGCGCGCGCCATCACCGCGACGAAAAACCCGTCGGTGCCGTGGCGTGCGGTGGTGAGGCGCAGGGTCGGTTCCCGAGTCGGGCAGTCCCCGCCCACCGCCTCGCGCCACACCTCGGCGACCGGCAAACGCGAAAAATCATTGTGCGCCCCTAGGAAGTTCTCGATTTGAGCCTCGTCTTCCTCGCGCAGCAGCGAGCAGGTGACATAAATAAGTCGACCACCCGGCTTCACAAGCCGTTGGGCGCTGCCGAGAATATCGGCCTGCAGCGCTGTGAGTTCGTCCAGGTCTTCCGGCCGCAGCCGCCATTTGGCGTCGGGGTTACGGCGCCAGGTTCCCGTTCCGGTGCAGGGTGCATCGATCAGCACGCGGTCGAAGCCGCGCGCGTGGCGCTTCACCCATTTGTCGCGCTGACCTGTCAGCGGCTGGCGCTGAACGATGCTGACGCCCGCGCGGCGCAACCGCTGCGTCGCGCGCTCGAGCCGCAACGCCGAGACGTCGCACGCAACGAGATGGCCGCGATTTTCCATGCTCGCAGCCAGCGCCAACGTCTTGCCCCCTGCTCCAGCGCAAAAATCGACCACGCGCATACCGGGCCGCGCATCGGCCAGCAGCGACGCAAGTTGCGAGCCTTCGTCCTGCACTTCGACGCCGCCGGATTTGAAGATCGCCAGGGTCGAAAGCGGGATGCGCTCAAACACGCGCAGGCCAAGCGGCGAATATTTCGTGCGCGCCGCCTCGATCGCGTCGCGCGCAAGCGCCGCTCGTGCCTTCTCGCGGTCGGACTTGAGCGCGTTTACGCGCAGATCGAGCGCCGCGGGTTCCAACAACGCCGCCGTCTCGCGCGCGGCATCCCTGCCTAATGCAGCTTCGAGATGCGCGCCGAGCCAGGCCGGATAGTTGCCGACCACGTCGGGCGATTGATCGCGATGCGCGATCGTGCCGCCCGCGATCATGTCGATCAACCGTTCCTCGTCGCTCGATAGGCGCGGCGGGCGGAAGCGGTCGCCGTCGCATGCCTCCTTGATCGCGGCCGGCGTCCAACCTTGGATCAGGACTAGCGCCACTAGCAGCCGCGTTCGGCCATGCGCCGTCAGGCCTCGCGCCATGCGGCCGAGCCACCAATCGAGCTGCGCGCGCCGGCGCAACACGGCGTAGATGTGTTCCGAGATCGCGGCACGGTCCTTGACGCCCGCGAAACGATGACGCCGGAAATACTCCGCGACCGTATCGTCGGCCGGCGCGCGTCCGCGCTCGATCGTGTCGAGAAGCTGAATCGCCGCCTCGATGCGGGCGCCAGGAGTCAATGAACTTTTGTCCTGTGGTATGGGTACACGGGGAGAAGCGGATGCCTCGATATAAAGTGATGGTCGACGACAATTTCCACTACATGGAAGAAGACGAGCGTTACGAGCTCGGCACCTACCATACACGCGCCGCAGCGATCGCCGCATGCCGCGACCTCGTCGATCGCTGGCTTCAGGAGATGCACGAACCGGGCGTAACCGCGGAGAAACTGTACGAACATTACATCAGCTTCGGCGAAGACCCGTTCATCGTTGTCATCGAGGGCACCGACCCCGACGCAAAATTCTCCGCCTGGACTTATGCCAAGGAGCGATGTGCCGCGATTTGTCGTGGCTAGTCGCGCACCGCGAACATTGTCCAGCGCGCGCCGGGCTTCGTCACGCCGAGCAATACTTTTGCGGCC
This sequence comes from Alphaproteobacteria bacterium, assembly GCA_030039775.1. Classification (GTDB taxonomy): domain Bacteria; phylum Pseudomonadota; class Alphaproteobacteria; order ATCC43930; family CGMCC-115725; genus JAATGI01. Next base: position 2,227 of record JASHUX010000174.1, read on the forward strand.
TCAAGTTCGATCTCGTCGGCCAGCAAGAGGTGCTGCGTGCCGGCATGGGCGTCACGATAGGCGCGCTGCAATTTGCTCGACCGCAAGGACACGCCGCGCGAATAGCGGTGCGCCACGGTCGTGATCTCGGACAGCACGTCGTGAATGTGCCGCATCGCGAGGCGCAGCAACGCGATTTGTTCTAGCGTCGGCGCGGCGCCCCGCGCCGAACTATCGCGGATGCTGTTCCAGCTTTCGTAGACGAAAGCCCGGGCCGAGCGGTATTTCGCCTCGGCCTCCGCGAAGCTTTTGCGGAACGACGGGCTGTCTGAGAGCAGGCCGAACACGTCGGACCGTTCGCGCGCGAGGCGGGCGACCTCGTCGAGCGCCCGGCGGCCTACGCCGAGTGCCCACGAGGTATGGCCCCAGGCGGTGAAACCGACGAGTCCGATCTGATACTGCGTGCCGCCGCGTTGCGGTGTCTCGGCGTCGAAGGAATAGGTCGTCGCCGCGGGAACGAATATTTCCTCGCCTTTCTGCACATAGTCGAAGCTGCCGGTCGCACGCAGCCCGAGCACGTCCCAATTGCCCTTAAGCTCGATCGTGTCGCGCGGGTGATGCATCAGCACGATCTCGGGCGCGCCGTCGGCATTAAGGATCGGCTTGCCCGCATCGTCGACGATGAAGCAGCCGGAATGAATCCACTCGGCGTGATAGATGCCGCTGCCGTAGGCCCAATACCCCTTGATGCGATAGCCGCCGTCGACGCGGCGCGCGTAACCGCGGGGCACGCCGTTGCCTGCCAACGTCACGTCCGGCCCCTTGCCGTAGATCATCTTCGCGCCCGCTTCGGGCAGGAACGAGCCGGCCGAGGCCGCCATCACGCCGGCGACCATTGTGCACCACCCCGCCGAGCCGTCGGCCCAGGCGAGCCGCTCAACGATTCGCATTGCGTCCACGAAATCCAGCTCGCCGCCGCCCAATGCCTTCGGCAGCAGCATCGAATAGAGGCCGGACTTTCGCATCTCCGCGATGAGCTTGTCGCTTTGATGCTGTGCGCGCTCGGTTTTGTCGGCCTCCGCCTCGATCAACGGGACCAGGCTCTCGGCCATGTCCCGCTTACTCGCGAAATTTCCGTCCATGCCGTTCCTCCGATTTTTGTTAACGGTGGTGCGACCGCGAAACTGTGATTAGCCCAAAGCGGAAAGGCGCGCTAGGACTTAGGTTTCGGAGGTCGGACGATGCGTTTCGGCGCGCACCTTGCGTCACTTTTCGCGATTGCGACGTTGATAGGCGGCATTGCCACGATGGGCCACGCGCAAGGCGATCCGCGTCCGTCAAACCCGCGCACGCCGCCGTCAAACCGCCCCGCCGGCGGTCTACCGCGGCTGCCGGCCGATTCCGTGACGCAGCAAAGCGTTGGGCTGCCCGGGCGCACGCTGACGTTCAAGGCGACGGCGGGCACGATCAAGCTCAGCAACGGCGAGACGGGAGCCGAACTCGCCGATGTCGCCTACGTCGCCTTTCAGCTCGACCATGCCGACGCAGCGACACGGCCGATTACCTTCGCCTTCAACGGCGGGCCCGGTGCCGGGTCGGCCTGGCTCGATCTCGGCGCGCTCGGCCCCTGGCGACTGCCGCTCGATAACGGCGTCGTCCATCCCTCGACGCCGCCGGTCGTGGTGGAAAATGCCGACACGTGGCTCGATTTCACGGATCTGGTGTTTATCGACCCGCCGGGCACGGGCTACAGCCAGGTCGTCGGCGGCGACGACGCGCGCAAGCAACTCTATTCGGTCCACGGCGATCTCGAGGCGCTCGCAGTCGTCATACGCAAATGGCTCACGTCAAACGATCGGCTGACATCGCCCAAATTTATCGTTGGCGAGAGCTACGGCGGCTTTCGCGGCCCGGGGCTCGCGGAAAAACTGGCGACAGAGCAAAGCATTGGCATCGCGGGCCTGGTGCTGATTTCGCCGGTCATCGATTTCCGCGCAATGGGAAGTCCGAACGAGGCGCTGACTTGGGCCATCCGCCTGCCATCCTTCGCCGCGGTCGCCCGCGAAAAGAACGGGCCGGTCACGGAAGCGCAGCTCGCCGATGTCGAGCGTTACGCCGGCGGCGATTACTTACAGGATTTCATGCGCGGGCCTCGCGACGCCGCCGCGGTCGGGCGGATGGTGGACGAAGTCGCCAAATTCACCGGCCTCAACCACGCCTTGGTCGAGCGGATGCACGGTCGCATCGACAAGGACACGTTCTTACGCGCATTCGATCGTTCGCACGGCAAGATCGGCGCTTTCTACGATGCCACCGTTACCGCCTATGATGCGTTTCCCGATTCCCGACGCGACGAATGGCTCGATCCGATCGTCCCCGGCTTCGAGGCGCCGATGGCGAGCGCGATGGTCTGGCTTTACGCCCATCGGCTCGGCTGGAAAATCGAGAACCAGTACGAGATGCTGAACAATGAAGTCGCCCATCGCTGGGATTATGGCCACGACCTCCAGGCGCTCGACGACATTCTGGCGCTCAAACGCATGCTGGCGCTCGATCCGAACTTTCGCGTGCTGGTGGCGCAGGGCCTTACCGACGTGCAAGTGCCGTATTTCGGCACCAAGCTGCTGCTCGCGCAAATTCCCGATTACGGCGGCGCCGGGCGTGTGGCGTTCAAGACCTATCCCGGCGGCCACATACTCTATACCCGCGACGCGTCGCGCCAGGCGCTGCGCGTGGACGCGCAGAACCTGATCGCAGGGAAGTAGCTCACCCCCCTTGCGGGTAGTTCGGCGCCTCGCGGGTCACAGCGATGTCGTGGACGTGGCTTTCGCGCAGGCCGGCGGCGGTGATCTGAACGAAGCGGCACTTGGTCTGCATGTCGGCAATCGTCTTGTTGCCGGTATAGCCCATCGCGGCGCGCAGGCCGCCGACAAGCTGGTGCAGCACGTTCGCCGCCGGTCCCTTGTGCGGCACGCGGCCCTCGACGCCTTCCGGCACCAGCTTCAGGGTCGAGGTGACTTCCTGCTGGAAATAGCGGTCGGCCGAGCCGCGCGCCATCGCGCCGACAGAGCCCATGCCGCGATAGGATTTGTAGCTGCGGCCCTGATAGAGATAGACCTCGCCAGGACTTTCATCGGTCCCGGCGAGCAGCGAGCCGATCATCGCACAATCGGCGCCGGCGGCGATCGCCTTGGCAAGATCGCCCGAATATTTGATGCCGCCGTCGGCAATCACCGGTACGTCGCGCTTGCGGCAAACACCGACCGCGTCAAGCACGGCAGTGAGCTGCGGCACGCCGACACCTGCGACGATGCGGGTGGTGCAGATGGAGCCGGGGCCAATGCCCACCTTCACCGCATCCGCGCCGGCATCGATCAACGCCTCGGCGCCTTCCGCCGTCGCGATATTGCCCGCGACGATCTGCGTGTAATTCGACAGGCGCCGTATTTTCGAAATCGTGTCGAGCACGCGCGACGAATGGCCATGCGCCGTGTCGACCACCAGTACATCGACGCCGGCATCGAACAGCGCCTCGGCGCGCGCGACACCGTCGCTGCCGGTGCCGGTCGCGGCGCCGGCGCGCAGCCGGCCCTGCTCGTCTTTGCTGGCGAACGGATATTTCTGGGCCTTCTCGATGTCTTTCACCGTGATGAGGCCGATGCAACGATAGGAATCGTCGACCACAATCAATTTTTCGATGCGGTGCTGATGCAGCAGCCGCTTCGCTTCGTCGCGCCGCACGTTCTCGCGCACGGTGATTACCTTGCGGGTCATCAGATCGGCGATCGGCTGACCCGGCTCAGTCGCGAACCGGACATCGCGATTGGTGACGATGCCGACCAGCTTGCCGCTGCCGCGCTCCACCACCGGAATGCCGGAGATGCGGTTGTCCGCCATCAGCGTCAGCGCGTCGGCGAGCGTCTCATCGGGATGGATGGTGACGGGATTCACGACCATGCCGGCTTCGAACTTTTTCACCTTGCGGACTTCGTCCGCCTGCTCCGCGATGGTCATGTTGCGGTGGATGATGCCGAGCCCGCCTGCTTGCGCCATCGCGATGGCAAGCGCGCTTTCCGTCACCGTATCCATCGCCGCGGAGATCAGCGGAATGCCGAGCTCGACCTCGCGGGTCAGACGCGTCTTGGTCTCGGTTTCGGTGGGCAGGACGCCCGATGCGGCGGGAACGAGAAGAACGTCGTCGAAGGTGAAAGCCTGACGGAGTTCCATAGATGCCTTCCACTCAATATGTAGAGGGTTGGCGACCCATCATACACAACTGATAGCGTATGGCAAGGGGCGTCGCGCCATAATAAATGCACCTTGGCGCCGCCGCTGCCAAGGCCGATCACTACCGGCCGTGGAAATCCTGCGCGATGACGTAGATTTCGGCGGATTCGGCGCGGCTCGCCGGCGGTTTAGCGTGCTTGACCGAAGTAAAGTCTTTTTTCATCCGGTCCAACAAAGCGCGCTCGGTGCCGCCTTGGAAAACCTTCGCAACGAAGGCGCCGCCCGGTGCCAGATGCGCCCGCGCAAATTCATACGCCGCCTCGACTAGCGCCACGATGCGCAGATGATCGGTCGCGGCATGACCGGTGGTCGGCGCCGCCATATCGGACAGAATCACGTCGGGCACGCCTCCGAGCACGTCGAGAAGCTTCGCGTCGTTGCCTGAATCGAGAAAATCGCCCTGCAACACGATGGCGCCCGGAATCGGATCGATGGCCAGCAGATCGATGGCGACGACGCGGTCCTTGCCGGCGCGCGCGACGGCAACTTGGGTCCAACTGCCCGGGGCCGCGCCCAAATCGAGCACGCGCTTGCCGCGCGCGAGGAAATGGAACCGGTCGTCGAGCTCGGCGAGCTTGAACGCGGCACGGCTGCGATAGCCGGCCCGTTTCGCCGCCGCGACATAGGGATCGTTGAGTTGGCGCTCGAGCCAGCGCGTCGATGACGGGGTGCGACCCTTGGCTGATTTGATGTGCTGCGCGGGCGCGCGGCCCGACGACGGCGCGGCGCGCCTCGCCATCAGTGTGCGCCGATGAGGCCCGACAGCACGCCTTCGCGGATGCCGCGGTCGGCGACGCGGAGACGGCCGACCGGCCAGACCTGGCAGATCGCTTCGACAATGGCGCAGCCGGAAATGACCAGATCGGCGCGATCCGTACCGATGCACGGATTGTCGATGCGGTCGCGATACGACAGGTGCAGCAGCATGCGCGACAGTTGCGCGATATCGGTGAAGCTCAACATCAGGCCGTCGACCTGCGCGCGGTTGTAACGCGGCAGTTTCAGATAGACGCCGCCGAGCGTGGTCACGGTGCCCGAGCTGCCCAGCATCTGCACCCCTCCCTGCGCCACCGTCGCCGCGATGCCGTGTTGCTCGTCGAACGGGCGGATCGCGTCGCGCATTTCCGTGATCATCGCGTCGTAGGTCGCGTCGCTCACCTCGCGCCCGCCATAGCGGTCGGTCATGGTAACGACGCCATGCGGCACTGAGGTCGCCGCGAGTATCTGCGGCGCGGCGCCGCGCACGACATCCAGCCACGCAAGTTCGGTCGAACCACCCCCGATGTCGATGACGATGGCGCGCGACACAGCGCCGTCCAACAGAGGCGCGCAGCCGGACACGACCAACCGCACTTCTTCCTGGCTGGTGATGATCTCGATGGGGATGCCGGTCTCGTTCTGGACGCGCTCGATGAACGCGGCGCAATTCGCGGCGCGGCGGCACGCCTCGGTCGCGACGTAGCGCGCGCGCGTCACGCGTCGTTGCGACACCTTGTCCGCGCAGACTTTAAGCGCATCGATCGTGCGCGCCATCGCCGGTTCGGATAAAACGCCGCTTGCCGCCAGTCCCTCGCCAAGCCGGACGATGCGAGAGAACGCGTCGATGACGCGAAAGCCGTGCGGTGCGCCGCGCGCCACCAGAAGCCGGCAATTGTTGGTACCGAGATCGAGCGCGGCATAGACCTCGCGCGCCGCAGCCGGCGCGACGGATCGGACGGTATGCGAAGTGATTTCCCTCAAGAGCGCGACCGGGGCTGCACCACGGAATGCTAACCCAGCCCTCGCCGCGATAAAAGGATCAGGGCGGAAGCTTCGTCGCCGCCTGGAGATAAGCGATGAGGTCCGCGCGCTCCTGCGGATCGGCGACGCCGGCGAACACCATCTTCGTGCCCGGCACCATTTTCGCCGGACCCTGGAGCCATTGATCGAGTGTCTGCGCATCCCAAACGATGCCGGAGTTCTTGAGCGCCGTCGAATAGTTATAGTCGGGCAGCGAGCCGGCTTTGCGGCCGAACAGACCGCGATGGCGCGGGCCGATGACGTTGCGGTCGATCTGATGACAAATCTGGCATTGCGTGTAGGCCAACTGGCCCCGCTGTGCGTCGCCGCCCGCGAACGCGGGCAGCACGGCCGTGACGCACATCGCCACGGCCGCGCCGACAATACCGTGCCGCATCGTCAGGAGACAAAGGGCATCGGATCCGGATCTTCGCCCAGCGCCGACTTCAGCACCGCGAAGTGAATCGCCTCGTCGCCGAGGATACTGCCCGCCGCCTTGGCGAGATCGCGGTTCTGGAACACGGGGATGGCGCCGAGATAAGCCGAGACCGCGCCCTTCTCCAATCCCGCCGCAAAACGCAGCACGTCGGTCTGGTTGTGGAGCGCGCCGGTCGGGAAGCCGTAGTCGGCCGTCGCCTTGGCCATCACCGGCGTGCCGCCGAGCTTGGTTAGGGTCGCCGCCAACACTTCGGCGTGCTTCTTGTGGTCGCTCTGGAACTTGACCGCGACCTTGAGAACTGGCGCTTGGAGC
>JASHUX010000175.1 GCA_030039775.1 Alphaproteobacteria bacterium
AGATCGTCCAGGTGCATTTCCCGGACATTCAGAAGAACCTGGTGCGCGAGGCGCTGAACGCGTTCTACGAGTTGCGCGACGTGCCGGGGCTCAAGAAAAAGCCGTCGACATCGGAACTGCTCGACTGGCTGAAGCTCCTGATGATCGAGGACATTCCGCCGGAGACATTGCGCTCGAAGGATCCGGGCAAATTGGTGCCGCCGCTTTACGGCGCGCTCTTGAAGAGCGAGCAGGACGTGCATCTCCTCGAACGCCTCGCGTTCCTCAATCGCCGCGAGCGCGGGTGAGGGCCATCGGCGGAGGATTTGAGCCATGAATCCTTCTGAACACGATCTCAAATTCATGGCTGAGGCACGCGAGCAGGCGCGTCTCGGTCTCGAGGAGCGTGGCGTGCCCGTCGGATCGGTGCTGGTCCTCGGCGACAAGGTGATCGCGCACGGCCGGAATCGTCGCGTGCAAGGCGGCGATCCGATCGCGCATGGCGAAATGGATTGCATCCGCGCGGCGGGACGACAGCGCAGCTACCGCCAGATGACGATCTACACCACGCTCAGTCCGTGCATGATGTGCGCCGGAACGATCGTGCAGTTCGGCATTCCCCGCGTGGTCATCGGCGAGAACGAGACGTTCGGCGGTAATGAGGATTTCTTGCGCGCGCGGGGTGTCGACGTCGTCGTGCTTGGCGATCCGGGGTGCAAGGCCCTGATGGACGAGTTCCAGCGCCGTTATCCCGACGTCTGGAACGAAGATATAGGCGTGGATTAGCGCTCGATGTTCGTAAATTTCTTCCTCGAGCTGCGTCAGGCGAAGGTGCCGGTAAGCCTTCGCGAGTACCTGACGCTGATGGAGGCGATGGACAGCACCTCGCCGACTACGACGTCGAGGATTTTTATTACCTGTCACGATCGGCGTTGGTGAAGGACGAGCGCAATCTCGACAAGTTCGACCGTGTCTTCGGCCATGTCTTCAAGGGGCTTGAGACGTCGCCCGACGCGGCCGCCGCTATTCCGGAAGAATGGCTCAAGGCGCTGATGGAAAAGCTCCTGACCGAGGAGGAGAAGAAAGCCATCGAAGCGCTGGGCGGCATCGACAAGCTGATGGAGCTGCTGAAACAGCGTCTCGCCGAACAAAAGGGGCGCCATCAGGGCGGCAAGAAATGGGTCGGTACCGGCGGTACCTCGCCGTTCGGCAATCACGGCTACAACCCCGAAGGCATGAAGATCGGCGGCGAGGATCAGCCCGAAGGCCAGCAGCGTCAGCGCCAGGGCCACGGCACCGCGGTCAAGGTCTGGGAGAAGCGCGAGTTCCGCAATCTCGACGACAAAGTCGAGCTCGGCACGCGCAACGTGAAGGTGGCGCTGCGCCGCCTCAGGAAATTCGCGCGCGAGGGTGCCGCCGATGAGCTCGATCTCGACGACACGATCCGCTCCACCGCGAAGAACGCCGGCTGGCTCGACATCAAGATGATTCCGGAACGGCACAACGCGGTGAAGGTGCTGCTGTTGCTCGATGTCGGCGGCTCGATGAGCGGCCATGTGCGGACGTGCCAGGAACTGTTCTCGGCGGCGCGCGCCGAGTTCAAGCATCTCGAAAGCTTCTATTTCCACAATTGCCCGTATGAATCGCTGTGGCGCGACGCGCACCGCCGCCATGTCGACAAAACCCCGACCTTCGAGGTCCTGCACACCTACGATTCGAGCTACAAGCTGATCTTCGTCGGCGACGCCAGCATGGGGCCGTACGAAATCACCCAGCCCGGCGGCTCGGTCGAGCATTGGAACGAAGAGGCTGGCGATGTCTGGATGCGGCGCCTCACCGTCACCTATCCGAAGGCGGTATGGCTCAACCCCGTGCCGGAGCAATTCTGGGACGGCATGAGCTCTATCGAGCTGATCCGCGACAAAATGGAGGGCCGGATGTTCCCGCTGACCCTCGACGGCCTCGACCGCGCGATGCGCGAACTCGCGCGATAGCTGCCAGTTAATTCGCCACACGCTGCCGTCATGCCGCGGCCGGGGCATCCACGAATTGGTTTTGGGGGGCCGGCGGTGAAAGATTCGGGGATGGCCCGCCTGCGCGCGCGCCATGACGTTTCTTGCTATATTCCGGCAACGAAGACGAATGATTGTGGAGAGTCGTTTTACATGTTCGAACCCGTCCAATCGCAACAGACCTATCGCCGCATCGCGGTCGAGCCGCTGACCGGCGCGCTCGGGGCCGAGATCCGCGGCGCCGATCTCGCGCGGCCGCTCGACGACGAAACCAAAGAGGAAATATTCGCGGCGTTCCGCGACTATCTCGTGATTTATTTTCCGGACCAGCCGTTGTCCCACGCGGCGCATCTGGCGTTCGCGCGCCATTTCGGGCCAGTGATCACGCTGCCGCAAATTTTCCCGGTGCCGGAATGCCCGGACCTGCAAATGATCAAGCGCGAGGCCGACGCGAAGGGACGCGTTGTCGGCGAGACCTGGCACACGGACAGCACGTTTTTGGAGCGGCCGCCTTATTGCGTCGTCATGCGCGCGATTGACGTGCCGCCGAGCGGCGGCGACACGGCGTTTTCCAATCTCTATCTCGCTTACGACGCGCTGTCGCCGAAAATGAAGGAACTTCTGTCGGGATTGCGCGCGGTCCATAGCGCGGCGCATCTGTTCGGCTCGAAGCAGGATCCGAATTTGAACCGGTCCTTCAAATTTCCCGAAATCAAGGCCGACGGCGACCGCGAGATCACGCATCCGGTGGTGTGCACGCATCCCGTTTCGGGCCGGAAATTCGTCTATGTGAACAACGTCTTCGTCCATCGCTTCGACGGCATGACGGAAGAGGAAAGCGCGCCGCTCCTGCAATTCTTGTTCGCGCATTGCTCCAAAGTCGATTTCACCTGCCGCATCCGCTGGCACAAAGATCAGCTTCTGATCTGGGACAACCGCGCGACCTACCATCGCGCCATCGCCGATTACGACGGCTGCGCCCGCCATATGGTGCGCGCGACTGTCGAGGGGCCGCGGCCGTCATAACGCCGCGCAACAAAGCGCCGCGAGCCAAGGGGGAGGAAACCATGAGCATTTTCGTTCTGGTGCATGGCGCCTGGCACGGCGCGTGGTGCTGGCAAAGGCTGACGCCGCTGCTCGAGGCGCAAGGCCATCGCGTCGTGGCGCCCGACCTGCTCGGGCTCGGTGACGATCAAACGCCATTACCTGGGGTTACGCTCGCCGCGTGGACGGATCAAATCTGCCGCGTGCTCGACGCGCAGGCCGAGCCGGTGATCCTGGTCGGCCACAGCCGCGGCGGCCTCGTCATCAGCCAGGTGGCTGAACATCGGCCGGACAAGATCAAAAAGCTGGTCTATCTCACCGCCATGATGATCGAGAACGGCGAGTCCGGCCTCGGCACGTTCGGGAAGATCGGGCCGTCGCCGTTGCAGGACCATCTCGTGATCGCGCCGGACGGCGCGTCGATGACCGTGAAAGAGGTGGGCTACAAGCCTTCCTTCTACGGCCTATGCTCGGACGCGGACGTGGCGCTGGCGAAGCGCCTGTGCCGGCCGGAACCGCTCGAGCCGTCGAACGCGCCGATGAGCCTGTCCGCGAGGAACTACGGCCGCGTGCCGCGCCTCTATATCGAATGCCTGCGCGACGGCGCGATCACGCCGGCGATGCAAAAGGCGATGTACACCGCCCAGCCGTGCGAGCGCGTCATCACCATGGACACGGACCACTCGCCGTTCTTTTCGGCCCCGGCGGAATTGGCCCGCCATCTCGGCGCGCTCTAAATCTTGAAGCTCTCCAGCGTCTCCGGCGCGAACAATTCCTCGGGCTGGAGGCGGCGCGGCGACAGGCCTTGCTCGTGGTGATAGCGCAGGAAGGTGTCGAGCACGTGCCGGTTCGGCGCGAAGCCGTAGCTCCACCAATCGGGCCCCATCAATTGCCGCGCGTCCTCCACCGCCGCCATTTGCCACGGCAGCATGGTGTGAAACGCGGCGGAGATCGAAAGCTTCTCATAAGCGCGGTGCTGCGCCTGGACGAACGCCTTGAATAGCGATTGCGCAACCCAGCGGTTGGCCTCGTACAACTCGCTGCGGATGACCACGACATGCATGATCGGGAAAATTTTGGTCTTGCGGAAATAGTCGCGTTCGACCGCGACAAAGTTCGGGAAGAGGCGTCGCACCGAATCGGGGCGGCTGAAAAACGTCGAGGGCGCGCGCGCGGTATGGAGCGCGTCGATGTCGCCGTCGGCGATCATCCGCGACAGCGTTTGGTCGGGCCCGATCGGCTTCAAGCGAAAGCGCGGCGGCAAGTTGACCGCGATTTTCTCGTCGCGGCCGGTTTCTTCCTCGCCGCCGGAGAAATAATCGACGCCGTCGGGCGCCACGCCGTATTCATCCTGGAGGATGCCGCGAATCCAAACCGGCGCCGTCATCTGATATTCCGGCACGCCGACGCGCTTGCCGGCGAGGTCGGCCGGTTTCTCGATGCCGCTTTTGGCCGAGACGAAAATGCTGCCGTGGCGGAACATGCGCGACACGAATGCGGGAATGGCGACGAAGGCCGGGTCCTTGGCGTGGCGCGACAGCGTGTAGGACGACAGCGACATTTCCGCCGCGTCGAACTCGCGATAGCGCAACATGCGGAAAAACGTTTCCTCGACCGGCAGGTCGAGGCACGTCAGGTCGATGCCGTCGGGCCGCACCGTGCCGTCGAACAAAGCGCGGGTGCGATCGTAGTTCCAACAGGCGAGGGTGAGGGCGAGGCGGCTCATGTCGGATCCTGGGCGATGCGGCTCTTTGCCACGCTAGAGTGTTGCTCGGTCGGCACCAGT
>JASHUX010000176.1 GCA_030039775.1 Alphaproteobacteria bacterium
CCTCGGCGGCGTCGGCGCCGATCCGGGGAACGTTCTGCCACGCCCGATAGGCCTGCCGATCGCCGGCGCACAGTTCGCCGAACTGACGCTGAAACCACTGCGGATTATCGGCCTGCGTTCGCGTCTGCCAATAATCGACGACGCCTCGCGTCCATTTCGTCAACAGCTCGTTGCCCGGTTGCGCGGCGATAAACCAACTGGCAACGGGACAAACGTCGCCGGGCTGGCAAAAGGCGAAAAATCCGGCGCCTGCCGCCAACGGCAACCAATCGTCGAGCGGGCGGTTACAAAACGTCGTCGCCTCGACCCAAACGCCGCCGTACTCGTGCAACAGCAACAGACGAAGTATCTCGGTCAACGATGCCGGGGTAATGCGCTTCCGGCTAGGCTGGATGTGCGAGACGATGTCGATGTATCGCGTGATGGAGATGGCGTCGAGGCACCGGACGTCCCAACCCGGTTCTTGCTTCGCCAGCTTTCGAGACATTTCCGAACAAGAAGCGGCGCCTGTTCTTCTCCGTTGAGCCAACAGGACCAGATGATCTTGTTCATTGCCGTGCGGTAAACCAGATTCGCCGGCCGAACAAGCCGACGGGCACCCGCGCGGCTGCTATCCGACGGTGCCAGCGAGTACGCGGTCGACCATGATCTCCGATAGCCCGAGATAATTCGCGGGGTCGGTCAACCGCCGGATTTCCGCGGCCGAAAGGTCGGCCGTGACGTCGGCGCGCGCGAGCAGCATCTCTTCGAGGCTTTTGTCGCCCGTCGCCGGGTCGTGGATGATCGCATAGAGGATGTCGTGGGCTTTGGTTTGACCCATCGCGGGCGCCAACCCCATCATCACCGCTTCCGATACGATCATCCCGTGCGTGGCATCGAGGTTTGCGCGCATCCGCCCGGTGTCGACGTTCAGCCCTTCGAGCACGAAGCACGCTTGAGCCAAGGCGCCGCCGGCCAGGGTGAAAATGTCGGGTAGCGTGATCCACTCGATCTCCCAAGGCCCGGTGGCCCGCTCATGATCCTCGACCATCGCGTCGAGGAGCGCCGCGACGCCTTGGCGGACGGCGGCCGCGCAGGCGTGGATATAGCAACACGAAATCGGGTTGCGCTTCTGCGGCATCGTCGAAGACGAGCCCCGGTTGGCGATATAGGGCTCGCTCGCCTCGCCGACCTCGGTCTGCATCATCAGTTTGAGGTCGGTGGCGAATTTGGCGAGCGTGCCGGTCAGCAGTCCGAGGAAGCAACCCGCCTCCGCGATCCGGTCGCGCTCGGTGTGCCACGCAATGTCGGGCTGGGCGAGACCGAGCTCCCGCACGAGCGCCTCCTGCACCGCCAAGCCTTTGTCGCCGAGCGTGGCGAGCGTGCCGGCTGCGCCGCCGAACTCGAATACTTCGATACGCGGCCGGATCTCGATGAGCCGCGCGCGATGGCGCCGCAACGTGGCGAGCAAGCGCGCCATCTTAAAGCCAAACGTGATCGGCACGGCTTGCTGCAGGTTGGAGCGGGCCGGCATCGGTGTCGAGCGATGCTCGCGGACAAGCCGCTCGGTCGCCGCAATGGCGCGGTCAAGCTCGCGCGCGATCAGGTCGAACGACGCTTTGATCTGCAGGATCGTGCCGGAATCGGTGATGTCCTGCGTCGTAGCACCCCAGTGGCAATATTTGCCCGCATCGCCTCGACAAAGTTGCGCGATCTGGTGAACGAGGCCGAGCACCGGATAGCCGATGGTCAGCGTCTCTTTCGCGTATCTGTCGAAGTCGATTTTCTCGACTTTGCAAACGCGCACGATCTCATCCGCCGCTTCCTTCGGGATCAGTGCGACCGCGGCCTCGGCCCGGGCGAGCGCCGCCTCAAAATCGAGATATTTCTGGGTGCGGAACTGGTCCGACCAGATCTCGCGCATCGCGGGCGAGCCGAAGATGTCGCGGAAGATCAAGCTATCGATCGCGCTCGTTGGCATGGGAACTCCTGTCGATTCATAGACCGAGATAGGCGCGGCGGATTTCTGGGTTGGCTTCGAGCACGGCCGGCGGCCCGTCGGTGAAGATCCGGCCCTCGGCGATGACGTAGGCATAGTCGCTCACCGCCAGCGCGAGATGAACATTCTGCTCGACGAGAAGAATGGTCAGACCCAACTCTTTCAGCCGCTTCAAGGTCACGAACAACTGATTGACCAGCACTGGGGCCAGGCCCAACGACATCTCGTCGATGATGAGGATCGATGGGTCCGACATCAGGCTGCGCGCGATCGCGACCATCTGCTGCTCGCCGCCCGAGAGTGTGCCGGCAATTTGACGCCGGCGCTCGGCGAGCCGCGGGAACAGCACGAAGACTTGGTCGAGCCGCTCGGCATAGGGCCGGGTCGCGCGGCCTGAAAACGCGCCGAGCTGAAGATTTTCGTCGACAGTCATGGCGCTGAACAATTGCCGGCCCTCGGGCACCAGGGCGACGCCCCGCGCCGCCTTGAGATGCGTGGGCATCCGCGTGACGTCCGCGCCATCGAAGGTCACCCGGCCACGCCACGGCCGGATCGTGCCGGCGATCGCGCGCAGCATCGTGGTCTTGCCGGCGCCGTTGGCGCCGACGATCGCGGTGAACTGGCCGCGGCCCGCGCACAACGAGACGCCCCACAACACCTGGACTTCGCCGTAGCCGGCCTCGAGCCCCTCGACGGCAAGGATCGGGTCGGCCGCGCTCATACCCGCTTGCGCAAATCGGCAGCGAGTTTCGGGTCGCCGAGATAGGCTTCGATCACGCGCGGGTCGCGCGCGACCTCGGCGGGCAAACCCTCGGCGAGCTTTTCGCCGAAATTCAGCACCACGATCCGATCCGACAGGCTCATGATCGCTTGCATCAGGTGCTCGATCATCAAGATGGTGACGCCGCGCTCGCGGATGGCGCGGACGACGCCGATCATGTGGTCGATCTCAGTCGGATTGAGGCCGGCCAAGACCTCGTCGAGCAGCAACAATCGCGGCCGCGCGGCAAGGGCGCGCGCCAGCTCGAGCCGTTTCTTCCCCGCGATGGTCAGATTCATGGCCGGCAT
>JASHUX010000177.1 GCA_030039775.1 Alphaproteobacteria bacterium
CAGGGCGTTGCGGCCCTGCGCAGGAAAGCAACCATATCGACCTCCCTCTCGGGACCGGCCCACGATGACCGGTTCTGCCAAAAAGGACGCGTTACGTCGTTGCATAACCACGATGGGCCATAGGCACGTGCGAGTGCGTCGCGAGGGGCGATACATAATCTTTTGATTCCAAGACGCAAGAAAAAATTCACATCCGGCTGATTTTTTTTCTGAAAAGTGCCTCCAGAGTCACGCTCGCGGGCGTCAACCGGACTCCAACTCAGGCAGCAGAGGCTTGCGCCGGACGATTTTGCGGCCGATTCGACGCGACGGCGCTCTCGATATAATCGCGCAGTGGACGGCGCACGCGGGCGAACGCCGCGCGCAACTCGACGAGCGCGTAAAGGCAGCCCTCGCCGTCGCCGACCTTGGCGGCGTTCTCGACCCGACGCGCCAATTCGCCGACCGTACCTGCGCCGACGCTACCGGCTGTGCTGACGAGATTATGCGCCTCGCGGCCCGCGCCCCGCAGATCGCCGCCTTGCAGCAGTTCGTCGATGGAGGCGATCCCGTCGGCTACGGCGCCGAGAAGCGTCTTGAAGAGCGCATCGAAGTCCGCTCCGACGCTGGCCCTCAGCGCCTCGAGGGCGGTCATGTCGATTTCTGGATTAACGATTGGCGGCATCGCGGGCGCCGGCGGCTGGCCGGTAGCTGCGCGCGGCGCGTCGTCTTGGAGCTTGGCGCCGATTTCCGCCAACTTTTGCAACAACGCCGCCGGGCTCAAGGGCTTCGACAGGTAATCGTCCATCCCGGCATCGAGATATTGCTGCCGGGCGCCAACCATGGCATGGGCGGTCAGCGCGATGATCGGAATGTTGCAGGCCGGCGCCGGCAGCTTGCGTATCTCGCTCGTGGCTTGGACGCCATCCATGACCGGCATCTGAATATCCATCAGAACCGCCTCGAACGAGCCGCCGCGGACCGCGGCAACCGCTTCCTCGCCGTTGTTAGCAATATCGACCGTGTGGCCCGCCTTGCAGATGATCGCACGCGCCACCTGCTGATTGATTTTGTTGTCCTCGGCCAACAAAACGTGGAGTGGCCGCGCGGCCCGTTGTCCGCTCGGTGCCGCCGCAACTTGGTCCGCCGGCGCTTCCGTACCGAACACCCGGGCGAGACATTCGAACAACACCTGCTGACGCAGCGGCTTGACCAGGACCGCATCAATCGCCCCGTGGGCGTGATCGGAATTGGCGTGATCTACCGCTGACGAGACCAGGATAAGCTTAACGTCCGCGCCCCAAGGCATGGCACGGATACGTTGCGCCAGGTTGATGCCGGACATGTCGGGCATCATCTGATCGAGAAGAACGAGGTCGATCTTTTCGCCGCGGGCATTAGCGCGCTCGAGGGCGGCGATGGCGAAGAACGCGTCGGCGACCGCCTCGGCTTGCATGCCGATGCTGTTGAGCTGACCGCTCATGATGCGGCGGTTCATCTCGATGTCGTCCACCACAAGCGCCCTCATGCCCATCAACTGCGCCGGTGCCGCTCTGGCAACCTTGGGCGCCGCGCTAGCGGCGATCGCGAGCGGCACTTCGAACCAGAACTTGCTGCCCGCGCCAAGCACGCTCTCGACCCCGACGTGGCCGTCCATCAGCTCGGCCAGTTCTCGGCAAATGGCGAGGCCGAGGCCGGTGCCGCCGAACCGGCGCGTCACCGAACTGTCGGCCTGGGTGAATTTTTGGAACACGGCGGCGCAGGTTTCCGACGACATGCCGATACCGGTATCTGCAACCTCGAACCGCACCATGGGGGTGCCTTCCGTCGGGGAATTTTCCGCCAGCGCGACGTCGACCGCGACGCTGCCCTGCTCGGTGAATTTGATCGCGTTGCCGACCAGGTTGAGCAAGATCTGCCGCAGCCGCGTGGGGTCGCCGTGGAACGTATGCCGGAGTGCCGGCGAAATGAAGACGCCAAGTTCGACCTTCTTCTCGTTCGCCTTGCCGGACATCAACCCAACGGCGTTTTCCACCATCTCGACCAAGTCGAAATCGATCATCTCCAACTCGACGCGATGCGCTTCCAGCTTGGAAATATCGAGAATATCGTTGATCACGCTCAACAGCGCATCGGCACTGGTGCGGACCGCTTCGGCGTACTCGCGCTGCTCCGCATTGAGGCGCGTATCCAACAAGAGCCCGATCATGCCGATCACACCGTTCATCGGCGTGCGGATTTCGTGGCTCATATTGGCGAGGAACTCGGACTTCGCCCGGTTTGCCTGCTCGGCATCGAACTTGGCCTTGGCCAACTCCAGTTCACGGCGCCGATGCTCGGTGATATCGACATAGATCGTGGTGAAGCCGCCGCCCGGGTGCAACGTGCGAGTGATTTCGAGCAAACGCCCGCTGGGATGACCCCACTCGACCTTCTGCGCCGGCGTCTTGCGCACGCGCTCGAGCCAGGCGCGCGCCACCTCGTCGGGATCTCCCGGCCCGTGATCGCCCTTCGAAGCGCTGTAGCGAACGAATTTTTCCAAGGGATCGCCGACCTTCAATTGGTCCTGCGGCAAGCCCATCAAATGAAAGAAGGCACTATTGGCGGCACGAACGACCAGGTCCGCATCCGTCACGCTGATGCCGATAGGGAGCTTGTCGATAAGCTCATGCAGAAGGCGCGTCGCTTCGGTCTCGTGGGTTTCCGCGGTTGCCCGTTTTTCCCTTTCAGTTTCGAGTTGTTGGCCGAGCCGAGCGACCTGTTGCGCCAGGGCGAAGACATCCTGATCGGTCACAACGGCAGCGGCCGGCGCGGACGCAGCGTCTGGATTCGAATCTGCAGGCGGCGACATTTTTTCCTTCCTAGGGCACTTTTTCGTTAACACGCGTTATCCAAAGAATACGCGACAAAGTTAACGAAACCGTAAAAACGGGTACCCGCGTATGGAAGAAAGCGTACGTGCGTACGGTGATGCGCTTTAGGGCCGCCGCAACCACAACCGCCGTCGTGCGGTGCCGATATCGCCCAGCTGATAGATGGCCGCGCCCCGTATAGTGAAATGAAATTGCCGGAAGGGCTCCGTTTGCAGCCCGGCGACGAATTGTGGGGCGCCGGCACCGGCGGTGACGTGAGGGCCGTACTTCGGTCCGCTGGAATTCGTCAGGAAGTGATCGACATAGGCGATCGTCCAATCGATCGTCGGGCTCGCCGGCGCTTCAACGAAGGCTGCCGCGACACCGCCGTGGCGGATGAACGGCGTCACCGCGTCAACGACGTCCTGTTGCAGCCGCGCCAGCTTCGGCGTGGTTGCGGTCGAAATTCCCGTTGCGTTCACCGGACCGACGGGGCTGTTGAACAGGCCGGTTGCCTCCAATTCAATGCCCTCCGGCGCAGCCGCTCGGAACACGCCGGCAACCGCGGCTTCGACGGCCCGAAGATCGGCGCGACGCACATAACATTGGAGAAGAGTCATATGCGGGACATGGGTCGCGTCGAGAGCGAAACCGCCGGATGACTCCTGTAACAGTCGGTGATTAAGCGCCTTGACCCGATGGACCATGGTCGCGTCGGGGAGCAGCAGAACGTCGATCGCGATGAGTCCCTCGGTCGACGCCGCCGGCGCACCGCCGCCGCCATCGCTCCACAGCATTCCTAGAGCAAGCGCGAGGCAAATCGCCAATTTCCGCATCGCCGTAGAATGACGTCGCTTCGTGACCAATTTGCGACGCTAAACTTCCTTCGCCGCTTTCAGCACCTCGTCGGCATGGCCCGGCACCTTGACCTTGCGCCAGATATTGCGGATCACACCTTTGCCATCGATCAGGAAAGTGGCGCGCTCCATGCCCATGAATTTGCGGCCCATGAAGCTCTTTTCCACCCACACGCCATACGCCTTGGCGGTCGTGAGTTCCTTGTCCGAGCCGAGAGTGAACGGCAACTCGTACTTCTTCTTGAACTTGTCGTGCGAAGCGACGGTATCCTTGGACACGCCGATCACCACTGCGTCGGCCTTCTTGTACTGCGAAGCGGCATCGCGGAACTGGCAGGCTTCCTTGGTGCAGCCGGGGGTGTCGTCGCGCGGATAGAAATAGAGCACCACGCTCTTACCCTTGAGCTTCGACAGGCTGACGGTGCCGCCACCATCGCTCGGCAGTGTGAAATCGGGCGCTTTGTCGCCCACTTTGAGTGCCATTAGTCTCCCCTCCCGATGATCTCGTGATAGCGCGCGAAAGCGCGCGCCGCCCTGTCATCCATATCCCGCTTGAGGGCGACGAAGTCAACCGCGCCCGCGGCGTCCGCCATCAGCGCCAGAAAAGAGGGCGCCGCCTCGGCCTCGTCGATCTCCTGATCGCGCGTGGCCAGCTTCAGCATCTGCTGGACATTGTGCCAGAGCCGCAGCGCGTCGGTCAGGTCGGCCGCCGCGTCGGGCGCCAGCACGCCCGCCTGCGCCAGCGCTCCCAGCGCGGCCATCGTGTTGGGATGAAGCAGTTCGGGCCGGCCGTGCGCGTGGCGCAGTTGCAGATATTGCACGACGAATTCGATGTCGACCAAGCCGCCGCGGCGGTGCTTCACGTTCCAGAAGCTTGGATTACGATGCGTTTCCGCGATCTTGTCGCGCATCGACGCGACATCGGCGCAAAGCGCTGCCGGATCGCGCCCGCCGACGAGTGTAGCGTGCACGCAGTCGGAAATCGCCGCGCGGAGTTCCTGCGGTCCCGCGACGACGCGGGCGCGGGTCAGCGCCATGTGCTCCCAGGTCCACGCGGCCTCGGCATGATAGCGGCGGAACGCGCCGAGGCTGGTAGCGAGCGGTCCGGCGTTGCCCGAGGGCCGCAGCCGCATATCGACCTCGTAAAGATTGCCCTCGCGGGTCATCGCCGTCAGCGCCGTGATCAGGCGCTGCGACAGCCGTGCGTAATATGTCGGCGCCGGCAAGGGATAAGGGCCGTTCGAGGCCTCGACGCCCGCAGGGACGTCGTAGACCACGATTAAGTCGAGGTCGGACGTTGCGGACATCTCACGCCCGCCGAGCTTGCCCAGGCCCAGCACCGCGATCGTCCCGCCGGCGACCGTGCCGTGCGCGACCGCGAAATAGCCGGCGATGCGCGGCAGCAAGCCTGAGATCGCGGCTTCGGCCGTGGCGGCGAACGCCCGCCCGGCGCCCTCCCCGTCGATCCGCCGGCGCAGCACCGCCACCCCGGCGCGGAATTTGCGGTCGCCGACCCAGCGACGCGCGCGTTCGTATAGCTCCTCTTCATCGCGCGGCTCGCCGAGCGCGCGGTCGACGTCGGCGAGGGTGGCGGCACGGTCGGTGGTAGGTGCAGTCTCGTCGGACAACAGCGCCTCGACCAGCGTCGGATATTGAGTGAGCTGGTCGGCCATCCGCTCGCTGACGCTCATGATTTCGGCGATCAGCTCGATCAACTTCGGATTGCGGTAGAACAGCGACAGAAGCTGCACCCCGGCAGGAAGGCCGGCGAGAAAATGATCCAAGCGCCGCAGCGCCGCGTCCGGTGCCGGCGCGCGGCCGAAGGTTGCGAGCAGGACGGGCACCAATTCCGTCAACAGTTCCCGCGCACGCTGGCTGCGCATCGCGCGATAGCGACCATGGTGCCAGCTCCGTACCATCGCCGCGACGGCAGGTG
>JASHUX010000178.1 GCA_030039775.1 Alphaproteobacteria bacterium
GCCAGGTGACCTGCCGCTTCACCCCTATCTATCCCGACGGGCCCGCGCCCTATTTTACGTTCAGCGCGCTCGGCCGCCACGGCGCGCTCGATGAGCAATGGCGCGCGATCAAAGAGGCGGCGTCCGACGCGTTGATCGCGGCCGGCGGCACCATCACCCATCACCACGCAGTGGGGCGCGACCACCGGCCGTGGTACGACCGTCAGCGCCCGCCGCTTTTCGCCGACGCCTTGCGCGCAGCCAAACGGGCACTCGATCCGAAGGGGCTGTTAAATCCCGGCGTGTTGATAGACCCTTGAGGAATCGCTAGATCATTCGCATGGAACCCGTGGAACCCGCCGGCGAAAAAGAGGAAGGCGCAAAGCTCCACGTCTCGACGCTGTTGATTGCGTCGGAACGCGCGCTCAACAACGCGCTCGATCAGCTCGGCTTCGCCGAGAACGACGACCGTGTGATCGAGCACGAGGGCCAGCTTGCCTTCATCACCTGCTCGCACGACGCCGATTGCGACGATCTGTTCGCGCTGATCTCCGAGCTGGCGGCACGCGGCGAAAGCTGGGAGTTGCAATTCCGCATCGATACGGAGGAAGGACGTGCGGTTTTCCAACGCCTGTCGCGGCATGCCCGTGTCGAGGCGGTCAACGCCGAGTTGCCGCCCGAGACCGACAACCAGACCGATCTGCCGGTTCACGATCTCGATCAGGATGGCGGACGCGCCGCGTTGAAGAAGTTGTTGAAGCGGGTCGATCCAGCGGCGTCCTTCGCGACCGTGACGTCGACCAGATCGGGGCGCGCCAGCGCCACCATCTTCCGGCGTACGCCGCGGCAGGCGCTGGCGATGGCAGAGGCCGCCGACGAAGCCGCTCTGCGCGGCGCCATCCGCGAGCTACTGCCGAACATCATGTTCGCCGTAACGATGATGCCCCCGGCGAGCGAGTGAGTTAGACCCCCAAATGCCGGTGCAGCAGTTCGGGCTGACCGCGGACCGACGCAGCGCTCAATTCCTCGATCATGTGGCCGTTATTGAGGATGTAGATGCGGTCGGCGAGCGTCATCGCCGCCGAAATATTCTGCTCCACCACGAGGATGGTCTGACCGGCCTCGGCGAGCGCACGACACGTCGCCAAGAGGTCGCGCACGATGATCGGCGCCAAGCCCTCGAATGGCTCGTCGAGCAAAATGATCTTGGGGTCGCGCACCAACGCCCGGGCGATGGCCAGCATCTGCTGCTCGCCGCCGGAGAGATCGGTGCCGCGGCTTCGCCGGCGCTCCTTGAGGCGCGGGAAAATCTCCCACACCCGGTCCAAGGGCCAGCGGCCCTTCGCGGTCAAGCCGGCGAGAATCAAATTCTCCTCGACATTGAGGCTGCCGAAAATCCGGCGCTCCTCCGGCACCAATTGCAGGCCGAGCGCGGCGATGGCGTACGGGTGCATGTTTTGTGCCGCGACGCCGTCGAGCATCACGGTACCGGAGCGCGGCCGCACCACGCCGATCAGGCTCTTGAGCGTCGTGCTCTTGCCGGCACCGTTGCGGCCAAGTAACGCCACCACCTCGTTTTTATCGACGCGCAGCGATACGTCGAACAGGATGTGGCTGTCGCCGTAATAGGAATTGAGCTTGTCGACCTCGAGCAGCGCGGTCATGCAGCCGCCACCCCGCCGAGATAGGCTTCTTGCACCAGACCGTTACGCTGAATTTCGGTGGGCGTGCCCTCCGCCAGTAGAGCGCCTTCGTGCAGCACGGTGATGCGCTCGGCCATGCCGAACATCGCATCCATGTCGTGCTCGACCACCACCAACGTCCGGCCGCGCCGAATATTTTTCAGGAGCTGCACGGTTTCGGCGCGTTCCACCGGACTCATGCCGGCGAGCGGTTCGTCGAGCAGCAGCAATGACGGCGACGACGCCAGCGCGAGCCCGATCTCCAGCCGGCGCTTTTCGCCATAGGCCAATTCGGCAACCGGTACGTCGGCCCGGGCGGTCAGGCCGACCAGTTGCAACGTGCCTTCGACCTGGTCATTGAGGCCGGGGACACGGTCGATGCGGCGCAGCAGATCGAGCTTGAACGTGCCACGCCGCTCCGCCAGCGCCGCAATGATGACGTTCTCACGCAAGGTCAGGCGCGAAAACAGTTGGTTGACCTGATAGCTCTTGGTCAGGCCTAGTTGGCAAACATCGTCGACATGCATGCCGGTGATGTCGCGCCCGTGGAAGATGATGCGCCCCGCGGTCGGCTTCAGCTCGCAGGTCAGCATCTTGAAGAAGGTGCTTTTCCCGGCACCATTAGGGCCGATGATGCCGCGTAGCTCGCCCTGCTCCACCGCAAAATTGATATCGCGGTTGGCGACGATGCCGCCGAACGCCTTCGTCAGGCCCCGCGCCTCGATTACCGGGCCGGAGAACGGCGCCTCTTGGCGACGGCGGGCCGGGCCGACGCTGGCGATGGCCGGCGCCTCGATTGGCGCCGATTGTTCGGGCGCGGGCGGAGCGGGACGCGTCGTCGTGCGGCGAATCAAGACGGCGGCGCCGCCGATCAAGCCGCGGCGGAGGAACATCACCAGCACCACGAACACGAGGCCGAGCACCAGCTTCCACGTCGCGCCGAGCCCGAAGGCGGATTGGAGGAAATCGCGCAGGAACAGCCACACCGCCGCGCCAACCATCGGCCCGAACAACGTGCCGGTTCCGCCGATCGCGGTCTGGATCACCAATTGCCCGGAGGTGTCGAAGTCGAACGCTTCCGGGGGCATAAAACCTTGCACCACGCCCAGGAGGCCGCCGGCAAAGCCGGCATAAGCGGCGGCGATTACGAACGCGGCGAGCTTGTATCGCCCGACCGCGTGGCCGACGGCGCGCGCCCGCAACGGGTTGTCGCGGATGGCGGTGAGCACCGCGCCGAACGGCGAGCGGATAATGCGGAGGCCGATGACGATGCCGACGAAATAACAGGCGGCGGTGAAGCTGAAGAGCGACCAGTCGGTGCCGAACTGATAATGGAAACTGCCGATCGCGATGCTGGGCGTCGGCACGCCGGGCAAGCCGTTCTCGCCGCCGGTATAGTCCGATAACGGATTGTTCTCGATGAAGAAGAACATCTCGGCGATGGCGACGGTGATCATCGCGAAATAGATGCCGGTGCGCCGCAATGCCACCACGCCGACCGCGATGCCCACGATGGCGGCGACGACCATGCCGAGGATCAGCGCGAGCAACAGGTTGGAGACGATATTGTTGATGACGAGGTACGCCGCGACGAGACCGCCGGTGCCGTAGAACGCGGCTTGGCCAAACGACAGCATGCCCATGAAGCCGAACACGATGTCGAAGCCGATACCGAACAAGCCCCAAACCAGGATCGTGTTGGCGGTCTCCGGCGACACGTTGAGATGGGGCAGCACGAACCGGGCGGCAACCAGGCCAAGCGCGGTCAAGCCCTCGATCAGAAAACGGCGGTGGCGGAACATAGTGCCGCCCGTTCTATTCGCGGCTTGGCAGGCCCAACAGGCCCTGCGGCCGCAGCAACAGCACCAGCGTCATCACGGCGAACAGCATGACCTCGGAGTATGCCGGATTGAACATCGAGGTGACGCTCAGGATTTCGCCGGCGATCAAGCCGCCCAGAATAGCGCCGGGGAACGAGCCGACCCCGCCGATTACCACCACGACAAATGTCTGCACCAATATGGCGTCGCCCATGTCGGGCGTCAGCGACACGACTGGTGCGTTGACGATGCCGGCGAAGCCCGCCGCCATCGCGCCGATGCCGAACACCAGCATGAAGACGCGATCGACATTGATGCCGAGCATCCCGACCATGGTCGAATCCTCGATGCCCGCCCGCACGATCATGCCGAGCCGCGTGCGATAGAGAACGAAGTAGAGCACCGCCAACGCCACCGCGGCGATGCCGAGCACAACGAGACGATAGGTCGGATAGATCATGAAGCCGAGGGGGGTCACGCCCATCGCCCAAGCCGGCGGCGGTACGGTCAGCGACAAGCTGCCGAAGCCCCAGCGCACCAGCTCGACGAGCACCATGCCCACGCCAAACGTGACTAGGAGCTGATCCTCGGGCGGACGGCTGTAGAAGCGGCGGATGATGACAAATTCGAAAATGACTCCGAACAACACCAAGAACAGCGAACCGACGATCACCGCAATCAGAAACGAGCCGGTTGCTTGGAACGCGACATAGCCGGCATAGCCGCCGAGCATGAACATGGCGCCGTGCGCCAGGTTCAAGACGCCGAGCGTGCCGTAGATGATGGTGAGGCCCGAACTGATGAGCGCGAGCAACGCGCCCGACGCAAGGCCGTTAAAGAACTGCGATAGGAAATTAGACCACGAGATCATGCGGCCCGGCGCCCCCGCTCGACAAGACAGGCGGCCGAAGCCGGCCGCCTGTCCGCCAGATTACCGCAAGGCTCAGGTGTAGTCGCCGAGTTTGCAGCCGAAGGCGTCTGGCGCTTGCATCAAGGGCGCGCCGGGCACGACTTCAAGTACCTGCCAGTAATCCTCCGGGTTCTTCATGTCGCTCGGCTTCTTGCCTTGCACGATGATGACCGGGCGCACCAACTGATGATCGGCGGCGCGGATATAGCAGTCGCCCACCATGGTGTTATTGTGATTGCCGGCCTCGAGCGCCTTGATGACCGCCGGCGGATAAAACGTGCCGGCCCGCTCGACCCCGTCGGCCCATAAAGCGATCGACGTATAAGCGCTCTCGGCGCCCCATTCAGGCCGATAGCCGAACTTCGCCTGGAATTTTTCGACAAACTGCTTGGCGAGCGGATTCTGGTCCTCGAGAGTCCACCAGAAATCGGTGGCGGCATAAACACCCTGAGTCGTCTCCGCGCCCAGCTCCTTCGCCAAGAACGGAATCTGGTACGGCACGACAAGCTTCATCTTATTCAGCAGGCCGAATTGCTTGGCCTGTTGCGTCGACAGCACCGCGTCGTGACCCCAGTTCACGTTGATCAGGAACTCGGCGTCGGTGTTGCCAATATTGGTGACGTAGTTGCTGTAATCCGGGGCGCCCAGGGGCGAAACCTGATTGGTGACCATCGTCCAGCCGCCTTGGCTCGTGAGATAGTCGTTCATCGCCTTGGTGACGGTATGGCCGTAGGTGTAGTCGGGCGTCATATACGCGGCCTTGCGATTCTTTCCGAACGCCTTGATCAACACGGGCCCAATGGCGGCGGCGGCGGTCTGACCATAGAAATCCTGACGGAAGCCGTAGCGCACACAGTCCTTGCCGGTCGTGTCGTTGGAGCCCGAAATTCCGCAGAAATACAGGACGTGTTCGCGTTGCGCGAAATGGTTCGTCGCCACCGCGACCGCGCTCGAGGTCGAACCGGTC
Organism: Alphaproteobacteria bacterium; assembly: GCA_030039775.1. Taxonomy (GTDB): domain Bacteria; phylum Pseudomonadota; class Alphaproteobacteria; order ATCC43930; family CGMCC-115725; genus JAATGI01. The sequence goes on from JASHUX010000178.1 coordinate 5,359, forward strand.
ATCAGCACGATCTTGTCGTCGCTGATGAACTTGCCTTGCGCCTGCACGGCCTGGGCCGGCTTTGCGGCGGAATCGGCATAGACGATCTTCACTTCCTTGCCGAGCACGCCCTTCGTGGTCTTTGGCGAGGTCGCGCGGATCAATTCGTCGCCGCTGTTGAGGTGCTCGACCGCGAGCTGCCAACCTTTCAATTCGTCGGCGCCCTGGGCGGCGTACGTACCGGTGAGCGGAACGGCAGCGCCAATCGTGACGGAACTGCCTTGCGAACCGGCGGGCCATGTGCCGATCGGCGGCATGTCGTCGGCAAAGGCGAAGCGCGGCAGCGCCGCTGACGCGGCGAGCGCGCCGCCGGCCTGAAGCACGGTGCGACGGGACGGTTTGATGAAATTCATGGTCACAATCCTCCCTTTTCCAGCGGAGCGTTATCGCCCCAAATTATGCAGGCGCCGCGCGGCTACACGCCGCCAGCGTCGATGCCTAAAGTTACCGCCGCGCATCCGCGGCCAGCTATTATACTTTCGTCTAATCGGGGGCGGCACTATACCCCACGGCTGGCAGAGAGGAGCCCATGGCAGCCCTGCGCATCGTAATCGCCGACGATCATCCGCTGTTCCGCGACGCACTGCGGCTGACCATCGCCGGCAGCTACCCCGACGCCGAGATCGCAGAGGCCCAGTCCTTCGACACGCTGCGGGAGCGCCTGGAAGCCGCGCCTGACACCGACCTGGTCATGCTCGATCTGAACATGCCCGGCATACAGGGTCTGTCAGGCTTGCTGTTCATGCGCGCCGCTTTCGCCGCGGTGCCGGTCGCCATCATTTCCGCCGAGGAGCATCAAAGCATCGTGCGCCGCGCCCTTGAGCTCGGCGCGGTCGGCTATATCGCGAAATCGACCGGCGCCGACGGCATCCGCGCAGCATTGAGCGTGCTGCTGTCGGGTGGCATATGGGCGCCCGATGGCATCGACAAGGATGAAGGCGCGGCCCGCGACCATTCCCTCGCGGCGCGCCTGTCCCGACTCACGCCACAGCAAATCCGCGTCCTGATGATGTTGAGCGAAGGCCATCCCAACAAGAAAATCGCGCATGCCCTGTCCGTTTCCGAGGCAACGGCAAAGGCGCATGTCTCGGCGATCCTGGAAAAGCTCGAAGTGGAAAACCGCACCCAGGCCGTGATCCTAGCGCGTGACATCGCGATCCTGCCGGAAGGGGCGCCGCCGAACTGACTACTCCGCGGCGGCGCGGGTCGCGATCATGCGCATCGCGAGCGCGCGGAGCGCCGCGGGTTTGACCGGTTTGTTAAGAATCGCGACCTCCTTCTCCGTCGCGTCGGCCCGCAGCGTCTCGGATCGGTCGGCGGTGATCAGGATTGCCGGCACGCCGCCATAGCCGTTCTCGCGCAGCCGGTCGATGCAGCCGAGACCGTCGACGACATCGTCGAGGTGATAGTCGATCAGCATCAGAACAGGCGGCACGCGCTCCCGCGCCAGCAACGCGAACGCATCCGACAGCGTCGCCGCCACGATCGGGCGGCAACGCCAGCCGTCGAGCAACGTCTTCATGCCGTCGCGTACGCCGGCGTCGTTGTCGATGCACAGCACCGGCAAACCTTCCAGTCCCGAAAACGCATGCAACATGGCAGGCACGGCGGGCCGCTCCGCCAAAAATGCGTTACCACGCGGCACCCGTACGCTGAAGATCGTGCCGCGCCCCGGCTCGGACCGGAAATCGATTGGATGATCCAGGAGGCGCGCGATGCGCTCGACAATCGACAAGCCGAGCCCGATCCCTTGCTCGGCGCCGGGCGCCGCGAAATGCTGAAATTCCCGGAATATCAGGCTGCGCTTATCCGGCGGAATGCCGATGCCGGTATCGGCGACTTGAATCAGGACCTGATCGCCGGCGCGGCGGGCGCCCATCAGAATTTTTCCCGCCGCCGTGTTGCGGATCGCATTGGACAACAAGTTTTGTAGAATGCGATGAAGCAAGCGGCGATCGCTCTCGACAACCGCGCTGCTCGTCACGACGGTCAACTCCAGGCCTTTGCGCTCGGCGATCGGCGCAAACTCCACGCGAAGACCCTGGAACAATTCGTCGAGCGGCATGTCGCGGCGTTCGGCTATGAGCACGCCCGCATCGAGCCGGGAAATGTCGAGCAGCACGCCGAGCAAATCCTCGACCGAGCCGAGCGAGCTGTCGATCTTGCGCGCCAACTCGCCGGGTAGCGCGCTGGCACCGGTACGCGATTGATGGTCGAGAAGACTCGCGACATAGAGACGCGCCGCGTTCAACGGCTGCAAGAGATCGTGGCTGGCGGCGGCGAGGAAACGCGTCTTGCCGATGTTGGCTTCTTCGGCGACAGCCTTGGCGGCACTCAGTTCCTCGGTCCGCTCGCGGACGCGGCGTTCGAGAAGCTCGTTGGCAGCAGCAAGCTCCGTCGCGAATTGCACATGCTCACTAATGTCGGAATACGTCGTGACATAGCCGCCGCCGATCATCGGATTGGTGCGGATCTCGAATACCCGACCGTCGGGACGCCGGTTTTCGAACACGGTTTCGCCCGCGCCGATGAACCGGTCGAGCTGGCGCGCGACGATCTCCTCAGGATCACCGGCACCGAATTCGCCGCGTGCCGCGATGCATTGCACGATCTCCTGCAACGGCACGCCGACGCAGACCCTGTCCGCCGGCAATTCCAAGAGGTCGCGGAAATGTTTGTTCCAACACACCAGCCGCAGCTCACGGTCGAACACGCTGATGCCCTGACGCACCGTTTCCAGGGTCTCTTGCAGCAATTCGCGATTGTACTGGATGGCGGCGCTGGCATCGTCCAAAAGACCCATCGCCGCGTCGAGACCGAGATTGCGGCGCTCCAGCGCCAGCGCCAGCACCAGTCGCGCCGAGGGCGCGCCAATGGCGCTGGCGAGCAGACGCTCGGCGTCGCGCACGAGCTGAAAATCGGCTTGCGCGTCGGCGGGATCGTCGAGGCCGCGCTGCGACGCCAGATCGGCGAATGCCCGTTGCGCCCGCTCGGCGCCCAAATACCGGGCGACCAACCCGGTCAATTCGCCGACGCTGATCGGGCCGCGCCAGGCCCGTGGCTCGAACGAGGCCTGTCCCGGATCGAGATCGACGAAGGCGCTGGCTTGGACGCGTTCGATGACGCGCATCGGGAACAGGCGCGAGACACCGACATAGGTCACGACATTGGCGGCGAGGCTCCAGAGTGTACCGTTGGTGAGCGGATCGAAATGCAGCCCGAAAAGGGCCTCGGGACGCAGGAATGCGATTCCGAACGGACCGTTTGCGACCATATCGTGCAAATTCCAACCGGGTTGGGCCAGCGCGGGCAGCATCAGGCAATAGGCCCAGACCAGGAACCCAATCACGACGCCGGCGATTGCGCCGATCGCGTTACCGCCGCGCCAGGCAAGACCGCCGAGCAACGGCGGCGCAAATTGCGCGATCGCGGCAAAGCTGAGCAAACCGATTGCGGCAAGGCCCGGACCGTCGCTTGCCATGCGACAGTAGCCGTAGCCGAGCAGCATCACCGCGACAATGGCGACGCGGCGGATGCCCAGAATAACGGCACCCATATCCTCGCGCTCCGCTAAGCCGAGGCGGCGGCCATGAAGAACAATCGGCATAACCAAGTCGTTGCTGACCATCGTGGAAAGCGCGACGCAGCTCATGATCACCATGCCGGTGGCGGCGGAAAATCCGCCGATAAATGCGATCAGCGCGATCACCTCGCGGCCAGCCGCCATAGGCAGGGCGATCACAAACAAGTCGCCGTTGACGGCGCCGCTTGGGAATGTAATCAGCCCGGCGATCGCGATCGGTACGACAAAAAAATTGATGACGATGAGATAAAGTGGAAACAGCCAGGCGGCGCGCCGCAAATCGCCGTCGCCCGCGTTCTCGACGATGGTAACGTGGAACTGTCGCGGCAAACACAGCGCCGCGGCAAAGGCTAGGCCTGAGATGGTGATCCACAGCGTGCCGTCAGCGCCCGACCAGAACAAATGCCGCAGCGACGGCGACGCGGCGACGCGCCCGGCAAGATCGCCGAAGCCGCCGAACAGGCCCCAGGTGACGAAGGCGCCGACCAGCAGAAAAGCGAGCAGCTTGACGATCGATTCGAACGCGATCGCCAAAATCAAGCCGTCATGGTGTTCGGTCGCCTGAATACGGCGGGTGCCGAACAGGATCGCAAACGTCGCCAGCAACAACGATACGCCGAGCTCGGTCCATGCCGCCGCGCCCGGCCGGTTCGCCAGCGCGGATAACGGGCCGTGCGCGTGCTGGGTCAGGACCGCGAAGCTGGTCGA
>JASHUX010000179.1 GCA_030039775.1 Alphaproteobacteria bacterium
ATGATTTCGAGATGCGAGCGGCCCGGCATTTCGCCGAAGGGCGTCAGGCCGATGCCGACCACGGCGACGGGACCGCGCAGCGGATGCGCCATGACTAAGCCCTCCCCGCCGGCCGGAACAGCACCAGCGGTTCTTTGTCGAGCGGCGCGATATAGGCCTCGACCGCCATGCCGATCTTGACCTCCGGCGCCGGAACATCGGTAACGCGCGACATCATGCGCGGCCCTTCGGCGAGATCGATCAGGGCGATGTTGTAATCGGGTCCGTCCTCGGGGCGCTGCCGCACGACACTGGTGGAATACACCGTGCCTTTGCCCGACGCATCGATCCAGGCCCAATCGGCCGAGCCGCAATGCTGGCACAGCGCGCGCGGATAGAAAAAATTCTTGTTGCAGGTGTTGCAGTGTTGAATCCGGAACCTGCCGTTTTTCAGATTCTCGAACCAGACCGCGTCCGGTCCCGGCCCCGCGAAGGTGGCCGCGCGCGTGCTCGCCATTCTTTGCCCCTTACTCTTTGTCGGCGACGCACGATAGGAGCGCCGTCCCACCCGCGCAATCCGAATTCTACCGATCTATAGAATACCGCCCCACCCTAACCCATCCCCGCAGGCGGGGCGGACATTGTCAACGCGGCTTACGGTACGCCATTGAAGCTTGCTCCCACCTCGAGGAGAGATGTGAGTCGACGGTTCGCCGAATCCACATGATCGGCGCCTTCGTCCACGCGGCACAATGAAGCGGGAACAGGGCCGCGAAGCGGGCGAACGGGAAGCGGAATAGTCGCCAGCGGCGACGGCACCGGCAACACGCCGGCCACGGTCGTCATTGTCCTGGCGCCGAGAAAACTCTGGGTCTTCGATTGCATCATCATATTTACTCCGTGCCGTGAACCTCCCCCGTGCGTCCACGGAAAAAGAGCGGCAGCGCCGAAAAGCGCCGCCGCATGTGTCAGACCGTTGTCGTTAGGCGGCGATCGACGGTTTTCGCCTGCAGCTTGCAAGTCATTGCGCGCGTTCGACCTGTCCCGCCGGATTCTGTTCGACCCCGGGCGCGACGAAAGTTGCTGCGTGGTCGACCGGGTCCGCCGGAAGTTCCGCCGTCTGCGGCGTGCCGTAGATCGGCTGCTCGGCGACGTTGCGCGGCCCACCGAACAGCGGGACCTGTGCCACCTGTGGCCAGGGCGAGACTGTCGGCGGCAGCTGCAATTGGACGCTGTAGCCGGGGGTGCTCCAATTACCGAACGCCAAAGCCGGCGTGGCGGCAACCATCGGGGCGCCGACGATGAGGGCGGCGGCGGTTAGGAATCGATATAGACGCATGATGTATCTCCTTCACTTTTGCGGTTCGGCGGCCCTTGGGGCAGGGTGTCCGCCAGAACCAGACCGACATGTATGTTCGCAGGTGCAAAACAGGAGATATCGCTACGCTACGTCTCGTATTCCTTTTTTGCATGTCACATTTCGTTACCAAACGCCAATATGAGACGGACCGCATCGATAAAGCGTAGCGTTCTGGCAAAAGGCGCGGACCGCAAAAACAAACGGATGGGATGATCGGGCAATGGTCTTCAAGGCGCTAAGAGACAAGATCGGTCACTCGGCCTTGGCCGAAGCCGCTGTTTCATGCGGTCCCGGCCGCAAGCGTGATGAGGCGACGCGCCAGGCCATCCTGAAGGCCGCCTACGAGACGCTCGCCGCCGAAGGGTATCGCGGCTTCACCATCGAAGGCGTCGCTGAACGGGCGGGAGCCGCCAAGACCACGATTTATCGTTGGTGGCCATCGAAGGGCGTGCTGGCGATCGAAAGCTTCCTGCCGGTGTTCGATGCCGAGACGCCGTTCCCGCATACCGCTTCCGCGGTTCAGGATTTGAAGACGCATTTGCGCTTGCAGGCTAGGGCCGTAAGCGGTCGTGACGGTGCAATTTTAATGGAGCTGGTCGCCGCCGGCCTGACCGATCCCGCCATGCGCAAGCTCTACCACGACCGCGTGGTGATGCCGCGCCGCGAACGGGGCGCAGAAATGTTGCGCCGGGGCATCGTGCAAGGCGAACTCCGCGCCGACATGGATATTGAAGCGGCGCTCGACGCGCTCTATGGCCCGTTCTATTCGCGCTTCCTCGCGGGGATGGGACCCTGCGACGAAGCGTGGGTCGATCGCTTGTGCGACACCGTGCTCTGCGGGCTGGCGAAAGAAAAAGTGCCAAGCACGGCTCCCTAATCCCTCTCCTCCGCGTCACGCCTCGATGATGAGAAGAGAATTATCTTCCGACGCGTCGCCTATTCCTTCTTCTCGTCCTTGGACATTTCCTCGAGCTTTTTCTGGAGCTGGTCGAGGCGGGAGGTGAGGTCCTTGATGGTGTGATCCTCGGCGGCACTGCGGGCTGACGCCGCGGGCGCGGCCGGCGGCGTCGCGGGCGCGGCGGGGCGGTCCGGCATGCCGGGCATGGTGCCGCCGGGGAAGGGCGAGAACATCTTCATGGTCTTTTCGAACAGCGCCAGGTTCTGCTTTCCCATCTCTTCGAGCGAGCCGAACGGGAACAGGCCGCCGAACGCCTCTTGCAGGTTCTTGCGCATCTGCTCCTGGTTCATGGTGAAGCTGGACATCGCCTGCTCCAAATAGCGCGGCACGATGAACTGCATCGAATCGCCGTAAAGGCTGATGAGCTGACGCAGAAAATTGATCGGCAGCAGATTCTGCCCCTTCTGCTCTTCCTCGACGATGATCTGGGTCAGGACGGCGCGGGTCAGGTCCTCGCCGGTCTTGGCGTCGTGCACCACGAACTCGCTTCCGGCCTTCACCATGGTGGCGAGATCGTCGAGCGTCACGTACGAGCTGGTAGCGGTGTTGTAGAGCCGCCGGTTGGCGTATTTCTTGATCATGATCGGCGCTCCGCCATCCTTGGCGGATTTCACGGCGGATGCGGCGTCGCTCATGCGAAAGGCCTCCCGTTGCTGCGCAATATCGC
>JASHUX010000180.1 GCA_030039775.1 Alphaproteobacteria bacterium
CGCGTTCATCACGGAGGCAAGCGACCCGACCGAGCCGGCCTCGCCCGCGCCCTTGATGCCCATGACGTTGGTGGTGCAGGGCACGTTGTTGAACGAAATGTCGAACGGCGGAAAACTGTCGGCGCGCGGCATGGCGTAATCCTGGAACGAGCCCGCCAAGAGTTGGCCCGATTCCGGATCGAACACCGTGTCCTCCATCAGCGCCTGGCCGATGCCTTGCACCAGGCCGCCGTGGATCTGGCCCATCACGATCATCGGGTTGACGATCAGGCCCATATCGTCGACCACCGTGTAACGCAGGATGTCGACATGGCCGGTGTCCTCGTCGATCTCCAGCTCGCAGACATGGCACCCGTTGGGGAAGGTGTTGCTGTTGTTGTTGCAGTTGCCGGTTTCATCGAGCGTGGCCGGCATGCCCTCGGGCAGGTTCTTGGCCTCGCGCGTGCGCTTCGCCAATTCCATGATGTTGATGAAGCGATCAGTGCCGGCGATGGTGAAGTTGCCGTCCTTGAACTCGATGTCTTGTTCCGACGCCTCGAGGAAATGGCCCGCGAGCTTTTTGCCCTTGGCAACGATTTTCTGCGAAGCGTCGATCATCGCTGTGCCCGCGACCAGCAGGGAGCGAGCGCCGCCGGTGCCGGTGCCGGACTTGACGCGGTCGGTGTCGCCAAACTCGAGCTTGATCTTGTCGTACGGGATGCCGAGCTTGTCCTCGATCACTTGCGGGAAGGCGGTCTCGTGGCCCTGCCCCGACGGACCGGCGCCGACACCAAGGAAGACATGGCCGTCCGGCTCGAAGCGAATCTCGGCCGCTTCGGCGCCCGCCGCCGTTACTTCCATGTAGTAGGACATGCCGATGCCGCGCAGCTTGCCGCGCCGTGCCGCCTCCGCGCGCCGCGACGCGAAGCTCGTCCATGCCGAATGCTCGACCGCGAGCTCCATGTTGGCGAGGAAGTCGCCGCTGTCGAACGTCGCCATCACCGGCGTTTTCCACGGCATCGAAGCACGCGGCACGAAGTTGCGGCGGCGCAACTCGTCCGGCGATAGGCCGAGCTCGCGCGCGGCGGTATCGACCAGGCGCTCGACGACATAGGCCTGCTCCGGCCGGCCCGCGCCGCGATAGGCGTCGACCCAGTTCGTGTTGGTAAAGACGCAGCGCACCCGCGTATAGCCCGCCGGAATCGCGTAGGCGCCGGTTAGGAGCCGCGAGCCCGCGATGGTGGGGATAAACAACGAGAATTGCGACAAATAGGCGCCCATGTTGGCGACGACGTCCGCGCGGATGGCGAGGAACTTCGCGTTCTCGTCGAGTGCCAGCTCGACGTGGACATTCTGCTCGCGGCCTTGCGTATCGGTGACGAACGCTTCTTGCCGGTCGCTGTTCCAGCGCACCGGCCGCCCAACCAGCTTCGCTGCCCACGGCACCAAGAAGTGCTCCGGGAAGCCGAAGCCCTTCATGCCGAAGCTGCCGCCGACATCGTTGGTGATTACCTGCACCTGTTCCGGCTTGACGCCGAGCGTGCCGGCGATGGCCATGCGCACGGAATGAACGCCCTGCGTGCCGAGATGCACGACATAGCGGTTCGCCGCCGTGTCGAACTCGGCGACCACGGCGCGCGGCTCCATCGGCGCGATCACAACGCGGTTGATCGCGATGTCGGTCTTGACGATGCGCTTCGCCTTGGCGAACGCCTCCTCGACCGGCTTCGGATCGCCCAATCCCCAGTCGAGTGCGACATTGTCTTGGCGCCCATCATAGAGCGTGGTGCCGCCGGCCTTCGCCGCGGCAAGGGGATCCATAACCGTCGGCAGCGGCTCGTACGATACGTCGATCAGTTCCGCCGCATCTTTGGCGTGGGCGAGACTATCGGCAACGACCATGGCCACCGGCTCGCCGACCTGACGCACGCGATCCGAGGCGAGCAGGGTGCGACCGGGATTGAACGGGGCGCTGCCATCGGCGTTTTTGATCGGCGCCATGCATTTGATGGTGCCGAGATTGGCGGCCTTCACATCGGCATAGGTAAAGACGGCGAGCACGCCCGGGGCTTTCTTGGCGGCGGCGACATCAATCGTGCCGACGCGCGCATGGGCGTGCGGCGAACGCAGGAAGTAAGCGACGGCTTCGCCCGGGCGATGATAATCGTCGGCGTATTGGCCTTTCCCTTCGAGCAGGCGGAAGTCTTCCTTGCGACGGACCGATTGTCCGATGCCGAATTGACCCACGGGCACACCTCTTTGGATAAAAATCGCGGAGTTCCGGCAAAACCAACCATGCTTTAGCGATTTTGTCGAGCCGCGACGGCGGGGATGAATCGGCGGCCGCCAGCTTATTACATAGCCGAGGCGCAGACCGCATGTCGCGCCGCCGATTTGGAGGAAATTCAAATGATGAAGCTTGCTACCTTGGCCGCCGTCGGCGTGGTCGGCGCCGGGCTAATCGCGGCCCCCGTGCAGCCGGCGAAGGCTTGGTGTGGACCGTTCTTGCCGCTGTGCGTCGCCGGCGCGGTCGTTGGCGCCGCGACGGTCGCCACGGCCGCGACAGTTGCGACGGCACCGTATGCCTATGCGGCGCCACCCGCTTATTACGCGCCGCCAGCCCCGGCCTATTACGCGCCCGCGCCGGTTTATGCCGCGCCGGCGCCCGCCTATTACGGTTACCCGGGTTATGGCTATTACGGCGCGCCGGTTGTGACTGTCGGCGTCGGCCCAGTGTGGTGGCATGGTCATTGGATTCGCCGGCCGTATCGCCGCTGGCACTATTAGCCGATCGCGGTTCGCCGCCGTCTCCCATTGAAGAGCTGCCGCGCCGGTACCGGCGCGGCAGCTTTTTTCCGTCCGCACCGCCGCGCCTTAGCGCCACACCACCAGCAGTAATCCAGCCAGTATGAATAGCGCGCCGACGAACTGACGCGCGCCGATCTGCTCGTCGAGGACGAAATAGCTGACGCCATAGACCAAGACGAGGGTCAGCGCCGTGAACGGAAACACCACCGATAGCCGCTCGTTCGCCAGCGCGTAGAGCCACAACACGGTCGAGAGCAGGTAGGTGACCAACCCTCCCGCAATATACGGGTTGGCGTAGGCCATCAGCGTCGCGTTGCCGGCCGCTCCCCACTTGAACAGCAACTGCCCGAACGCGGCCAAGAGGCAACTTACCGTCAACGCAACGATTGTCACGGTGCGGCTTCCCTATCGGGCAAGGCGCGGCATTCGCGGATTTTTATCATGCGCCATCTTGGCGCGCGTCGCGCAACGCAGCCAGATGAAAATGGCCTAGCTGATCATAAGCAAGCTTATTATAACCGTCTGCCCTTCGGAGTTCGCGGATGTCCCCACCCTTTCGCGCGCGCGTTTTCCCGTGCCTGCTGTGTCTCGGCATCGCGGGAACGCTCGTCGGCTGCAAGCTGGGGCCGAATTTCGTCGAACCTGCGCCGCCGACCGATACCGCCTACCGCAAGGAAAGCACCGTCACCCTGAATGCTGGTGCGCAGGACACCAGCCAGCGCCTCGTCACCGGCGAGGCTCTGCGCGAAGACTGGTGGACGCTGTTTCGATCGCCCGAGCTGGACGCCACGGTGCGGGCGGCAATCGCCGGCAACCGCTCGCTGGTGCAGGCGCGCGCGACACTGGCACAAGCGCAACAGGCCGAAATCCAGGCCGCCGGCGGTCTTTATCCGCAACTCAATGTCGCCGGCGGCGCCGACCGTCAGCGACTGAATTTCGCGGTGCTCGGGATCAAGCCCAATCCGCTGTTTCCACGCTTCGCCGAGTTCAACGTGTTCACCGTTGGGCCGCAGGTGAATTACAACCTCGACATATGGGGCGGGACGCAACGGCTGATCGAGCAACGCGCGGCCCAGGCGGAATATCAGGGCTACCAGATGGCGGCCGCATATCTGAGCCTGACCGGCAACGCCGTCACCGAAGCGCTGACCATTGCGTCGATCCGCGCGCAGATCGCCGCCGCCAACGACATCATCGCCAATGACGAGCAGAACCTCTCGCTGGTAAAGCGCGAGCTCGAGGCCGGCGAGGCGACGGCGATCGACGTCGAAAGCGCGCAAAGTCAGCTCGAGAACGACCGCACCTTCCTGCCGCCGCTGCGGCAGCAACTGAGCGCGGCCCGCAACGCCTTGGCGCTGCTGGTCGGACGCACGCCGGTGCAATGGTCGCCGCCCGATTTCGATCTCGACCGCATCACTCTGCCGAACGACCTGCCGATCCGTGTCCCCGGCGATCTGGTGCATCGCCGGCCCGATATCCTTGCCGCCGAGGCGCAGCTCAAGGCCGCCAACGCCGCGGTCGGCGTCGCCACCGTGGCGCTGTTCCCGAACATCACGTTGTCGGCGGCTTACGAACAATTGTCGACCTCCGTCGCCAATTGGTTCGCGCTGCAGAACAATGCCTGGAACTTGGCCGCCAACCTGACCGCCCCGATCTTTCACGGCGGCGAATTGACGGCGCAGAAGAGAGCGGCGCTCGACGCATTCGACGCGGCGCGCGCCGGCTACGAGCAGACCGTACTGAGCGCTTTCACCCAGGTCGCGACCGCGCTCGACGCGTTGCAGCACGACGGCGAGCTGGTCGATGCGCAGCACCGCGCGCTCGACGCGGCGCAGCGCTCGCTCAAGCTGACGCGCGACAGCTACCAAGGCGGCAATGTCGGTATCCTGTTCGTGCTCGATGCGCAGCGCCGCTACGAGCAAGCGCGCCTCGGCTATGTCCGTGCGGTGCAGCAGCGCTATCTCGACACCGTGCAGCTCTTCGCCGCGATGGGCGGCGGCTGGGAACAATGGGCGCAGTCGCAAACGCCGCCCGACGTCCCGGCTTCGACGCCCGAAAACATCGCGCGCCAACTGTTTTCGCCTTAGGCGCCGCCGCGCGACCGCGCAATCAAGGGGCGGATCGGCGATCGTCGAACGCCGGCCAACGGCTGTATGCCCAAACCCAAAGTCCGATGACGTTCGCGACCGGCACGAACCACAGCAATACCCACCAGCCGCTATAGCCGGTGCGATGGATCACTTTTCCTATCGGAAACAGAACTACGGCCAGCCCCAACACGATCAATAGCTCGGTCATCGCCATCTCCCCTCGGGGCCAGCCTCACGCAACGCGATGCGTCGATCGATCCTTAACCGGAGCCGGTGGGCGCATCGAGCGTCATGCCGATTGCCGCGCAAAGCCGATGCACAGCAGTGCAATCTGCGACACATTTCACGGTGATCACCGCAGTCGCGAACCGCGTCAGAATGAAGAGCCACGTTATGTTTGGCGGCTCAAAAGTGCCGTTGCGCCATGCACGACATGACCAACTTCTACAAGAATTTGGCCATGGCCGGTGGCTTTCTCTACGTGTTTATCTACGGCGCGGGCGCTTTAAGCCTCGACAGCACATTGGGCACCGACAAGACTGCGTCGGCATAAGCGCGGTCTATCCCGTTAGTCGTTAGCCCCGCTCCGGCGGGGCTTTTTTTCTTTTGCGACCGGGGCAGTAGTGCGGCTGTCACGCGGCCGGTGTAATATAGCGTCGGTCAACAAAACAAACCGACCAAGGGGGGCTCCGATGCAATCACTTCGTTGCTGGCTGTTCGTTCTGGTTGCCGGTCTATTTGCTTTTACAGGAACACAAGCCCAGGCTCAGGATCAGGTCACGCGGGGCAAATACCTCGTCACCATCATGGGCTGCGGCGACTGCCACACCGCCGGTGCATTTTTGGGTAAGCCGGACATGGCCCGCATGTTGGCGGGTGGCGATGTCGCGTTCGAAGTGCCAGGGCTCGGAACATTCGTGCCCCGCAATCTGACACCCGACAAAGACACAGGCCTCGGAAATTGGACCGATCAGGAAATCGTTACGGCGGTGATGACTGGGAAGCGGCCCGATGGCCGGATACTCGCGCCGGCAATGCCATGGATGGATTTTGCCGCCCTGACGAAGGACGACGCTTTGGCGATCGCCGCGTATCTCAAGCGCCTACCACCGGTGAAGAATGCCATTCCTGGCCCATTCGGTCCTCAGGAAAAGGTCACCACGTTGGTCTATCGGATTGTCCCCGGCAGTGGTATGGCACCACCGCCAAAATAAATAGGTTCTTGCCCTGACAAAAACGAGCCCTGCGTCGCTACTTTGCCTGTACGATCCATCTCCGCGACAAGCGGCTTGAATTTTTCCGGCTCGCGTTCGGCAGCCTCAACCACCTTCGCAATTTTCTCGACGGTGCGGCCCGATACACCGGCAAACGCGCCGATCTTGTCGCGGGCGTCGGAAGGTCCGGAAACTTTCCGGAAGCTTTGCGCTTACCGGCCGCGCGCTGGCGTTCTTTCGCTGTCTCACCGCGTGGGGGATAGTTGGTGAGTGTGGGCTCCAATACCAGTTGTCTGCACCCGTAGGCCCAAAGCTCCGATGGGAGCGGATAGGGGGAACGCCAGGGCGGTTCGCGACACCTAAACTCGAGCAGGCGGCGGAGAGCAAGAACAGGACACCTCGCCCCAATTGATCCGCCGCCGCCGGATACTCTGGCGGGTTTGCGGGCAAGACTGGTGGCCCGAGATGGTAATGGCTACCCTTTGCTCAACGGAGGTGGCCGATGCCAAAAAAGCTAAAGCGGGATGATCCCAAGCGGACGGAACGCATCACCAAGATCGCACGCAACGTCGTCATGAGAGAGGACGAACCGTTGCTGACGAAGATCGCGCGCGCGAGAATATTGGCCGAACGGTTCCCTACACCGTTCAAGGACGAATGAATCCTGCCGCGCGCCGATCTTTGATCCGGTTAGGAGAAGACTTGGAATGCGCCGAGTAGAAGCCAGCGGGCAAAGATGATCCCGGCCGCTATCCCGACGCAAATGCCCATGGATAGGCCGACGATACTTCGCGCCCAAGCCGCGATGCCACGATGACGAGCTTTAAACCGGCGCAGTCTGACGAGCGGGGCATGCACCATTGCAGGCACTCCTGCCTACCCCCGAGGTTTAGGAAAACGCCCAACGCTCCTGAGACGCCGATGTCGGGAAAGCGCCGGGCGCTCGCATTGCGGAGAGTGATTCTCTCTCCATCCTCTTAAACAGGCAGCCCAGTGAGGCAATTCCATGGAACCGCCATCACTTGCGCACGCCGTCAATCCCGCGCCCATCCGCACGGCCTTGAGTCAGGAAACAGAAACGCCGGCCCGCGGAGGTCCAATTCCCGGCCGGCGTTTCCATGCACTTCTCTCTTGGAAGGGGTGGTTCGCGGTGGCACCCTTCCGATTGCGTGTTCTAGTGTAGAGGCGTTAACGCAGGTCCTAATCGGCATTGCCGATCGTGCCGACGTGGCGCGGGCCTCTTGCGAAATCTTGCGCTTGTTGTCCCATGCGTTGCCCCAAGCCATTTCTTGAGACAAAGGGCTAGGTGATTTCTCACCTAACCCTTTGATTTGATTGACTCCCCGGGACGGATTCGAACCATCGACCAACCGGTTAACAGCCGGTTGCTCTACCGCTGAGCTACCGGGGATCAAAGCGCCGCCTTATACCATATAAGTTCGGCGCGACGGTCATATCTCCCCGAATGGAGGCCGGAAGCGGAATCGAACCGCTGTACGAGGATTTGCAGTCCTCTGCATAGCCACTCTGCCATCCGGCCGGGGGACGCGGATATTGGCCGCACGCCCAAGCCCGGTCAAGGCGCGCCGCCGAGACCCTGCGCGCGACGTGCCGCAATGATCCGCTCGAGCACGGTCACGATCTCGGCGACGACCTTGTCGGGATCGCCCGAGACCGGATCGAACGTCACCAGCGGATCGAACAGCGGCGATAGAATTGCAACGTGGAACCGGTCCCCGGCGCCGACCGCCGCAAGTTCCCACGGCCGCTCGTTGCCGTCGAGAAACAGCGGCACGCAGGATTCATGCAGCAGCCGGCGCAACGTTTCGTTCAGCGGCATCGCCCCGAACACGGCCTTGAGGAACGGCAGTGCATAAGAAAGCGAATCGCTTTCGGCGACGAACAGCAGGACGGGCTGGCCGCGGCGCTGTATTTCCTCGACGTCCGCTTTGACCCAGCGGCGCCACAGAATGCCGTCGTCGGGAAAATTTTCCGGCATTACAAAATCCTCCCAATCGAGCGGCCGCGACAGCGGTGCGGGATCGTCCGGCAAATATTGGTAACGCCGGGTCCAAGGTCGCGCCGCGTGACCGATGGAATCGGGCTTGACCGACAGCGTTTGGTAAAGCGACAGCCAGCCGCGGTCGAAGGCGAGTGCGGAACCCGCCATATAGATTCGCCAGATCCGGAATTTTTCCGGCCCGACCAATGCCTCGGCTTGTTGCTGCCGCGCCTGCAAGCGCCGCACCCAGTGCAGCAAGGTTTGAGTGTAGTGCGGGCGCAGGCTTTCCATGTCGATGACGTCGAGACCCGCCGCCGCGGTCTCACGAACCATACGCGACACATGGGGCAGCTCGCCACCGGGGAAGACGTAGCGCTCGATGAAGCCCGAGCCGCGCGGCGCCAGCGTGCCGCTGTCGAGGTCGCCGGTCGTGATGCCGTGATTCATGGCGAGACCGCCGACTTTGAGCAGCCGGCGGATGTTGCCGAAATAGATCGGCAGATTGGCGAGGCCGACATGTTCGTACATGCCGACGGAGACGATCTTGTCGAACAGGCCCTCGCCGGCGACGTCGCGATAATCGCGCTGCTCGATGGTGACGCGGTCGGTAAGCCCCGCGGCGGCAACACGGTTGCGCGCCTCCGCCACTTGCTGTTCGCTGAGCGTGATGCCGACCACGTGCGCGCCGTACTTTTGCGCGGCAAAGATCGCGAGCCCGCCCCAGCCGCAACCGATATCGAGCAACGTGTCACCCGGCTGCAGCCGCAACTTGCGGCAAAGATGATCGAGCTTCGCTTCTTGCGCCTCGTCGATGTCTTCGTCACCCGTCGTGAAATACGCGCAGGAATAGACCATGCGTTTGTCGAGCCACAGCGCGTAGAAATCGTTCGACACGTCGTAGTGATGCGCGATCGCGGCGGCGTCGCCGGCGCGGCTGTGGGTGAAGCGGCGCAGCTTGGCGATGGGCGCCAGCACGCGACCGAGCCACGAGAGCTGCCCCGCGCGATGCGCCAGATCGATGCCGACGCCGACAATATCGCCGAGCCGGCCTTCCACCAGAAGCGTGCCGGCCGCATAGGCGTCGCCCAGCGCGTCAATGTCGCCGCGCATCAGGCTGCGCTGCAGCGCCGGCGTGGTCAGAACGAGGGTTATTTTGGGCGCTGGGCCGAGATCGAACGTCTCGCCGTCCCAGAATTTGAGCCGCAGCGGCAGCCCTTCCGGCCCCAGCCGCGCGCGCAAAAACCGCATAACGCGGCCGCGCATCGCCATTCGCCCGCTCCCTTCCATTTGCAATGTACCGGGCGGAAAGGAACGTGCTAGCGTTATTTATCTCGGATAAAGGAAGACGACCTTGGATCATGCGGCTTGCACCTGTCACGCCCCCGCGGCGATC
>JASHUX010000181.1 GCA_030039775.1 Alphaproteobacteria bacterium
AACTCTATCTGCTTCTCGCGGCGCCGCTGACGATCGCGACGATCGCGGCGTTCACCTTGGCGCGGCTCTATTCCTTACGCTTCAAGGGCATAGGTTTCCGCCATTCCGACGCGGCCGGGGAGCGGAGCGGAATGGCGGAACAGAAATCGTAAATTGCCCACCACAACCGGGTGTTAGCTCTCTTCTCCTGTCCCGGGTGGAAGCAGGTATGACGACGAAACAATACCGTCCCGGGAGGGGTTGATCCCGACGTTGCGGGCAGATTGCCCGCGCCACAACGTTAGGAGAGCTCGCATGATCCGCTCTTTTGTTGCGGGGATCGCAGCGGTCGCGCTGATGTCCGGGGCCGCCTTCGCCCAGGACAGCTATTCCACGACCACCACGACGGTGACGCAGTCGGACGATGGCGTGGTCATCGCGGCGCCGCCGCCCTATAGCCCGAACCCGGGTCCCAACGCGGTCGCGGGCGGCGCCGGCGGTGCGGCGACCGGTGCCTTGATCGGCTGCCTCGTCACCATCCCCATCGGTTGCGCGCCCGGTGCGGCGGCCGGTGCCGCGATCGGTGGCGGCACGGGTGCGGTCGTTGGTGCGGCGTCGACGCCGCCGGCCTACGCGCCGCCTCCGCCTCCTCCGCCGCCGTACCGATAACCATCGGTAGGTGATTGCGAACTGGCCCGCCCGGCTTGACGCTGGGCGGGCCTTTTCGTGTTGGGCTTACCCCAATGCGATCATCACCAGCAACAGCGTGATGCCTGCCACCGCGAGCGTGGCGTGGGTGCCGATCAGCGCGCCGCCCGGCCGCCGGCCGCGCGAGACATACGTCGCGATGACAAGGCCGACCGCTAAGGCCGTCGCGATCAGCCCCGCCGCGAAGAGCCCAAAACCGGCCGTGCCCATGCGTGCAGCCGCGGCGCTCGGGCCGGCCCGCAGCGCAACGATCAGGACGGCCAGTCCGGCGGCGCCGATCGACCCGTGGATCGCCGGCACGACCCGGCCGATCGGTTTCGCCTCAGGGCCGCGGGCATAGAGGATCGCGAGCACGGCGCCGAATAGCGCCGCCGCCGCCAAAATACCGAAGGCGAAGGCCATCATGGACGCAAGTCTCCACGGCGCCGGCCGCGCTTTCAACCCGGACCATTCCTGCTTACATTCCAAGGCGCTATGCGCACTGATACGCCCCAGCCGATCCGGCTCGACCAATATCGCCCGCCCGCCTTCCTGATCGACGCGGTCGAGCTCGATTTCGATCTCGATCCGCGTGCCACCCGGGTAAAAGCCAAGCTCGCGATCCGCCGCAACGGCACCCACGCCGAACCGCTGCGGCTCAACGGCGAAAAGCTCAAATCCATTGCCGTCGCCATCGACGGGCGCGGCTTGGGTGCGGACGCTTACACGATCGACGACGAATTTCTGACGGTGTCGGCCGTGCCCGACGCGTTCACGCTCGATACCGAGGTCGAGATCGACCCGACCGCCAACACCGAGCTGAGCGGACTTTACGTCTCGGGCGGCCGGTTCTGCACCCAATGCGAGGCGGAAGGGTTCCGCCGCATCACCTGGTTCGCCGACCGGCCCGACGTGCTCGCGCGCTACACGGTGCGCATCGCGGCGCCGCGCGCTTATCGCTATCTCCTCTCCAACGGCAATCCGATCGAGTCCGGCGAATTGCCGGACGGGCGGCATGTCGCGGTGTGGCGCGATCCGTTCCCGAAGCCTTGCTATTTGTTCGCGCTGGTCGGGGGCGAGCTCGACGTGGTCGAGGATAAATTCGTTACCATGAGCGGGCGCGAGGTCACGCTGCGTATTTTCGTCGATCCCGGTATGGCGCCCCGCGCGGCCTACGCGATGGACAGTTTGAAGCGCGCGATGCGCTGGGACGAGACCGCGTTCGGCCGCGAATACGATCTCGACCTGTTCATGATCGTGGCGGTGCGCGACTTCAATTTCGGCGCGATGGAGAACAAGGGCCTCAACATTTTCAATTCGTCGGTGCTGCTGGCCGATCCCGCGACCGCGACCGATGCCGATTACGAGCGCATCGAAGGCGTCGTGGCCCACGAATATTTTCACAACTGGACCGGCGACCGCATCACCTGCCGCGACTGGTTCCAGCTTTGCCTAAAGGAAGGGCTGACGGTGTTCCGCGACCGCGCCTTCTCGGCAGACCAGCGCGGCCACGCGGTGCAGCGCATCAAGGACGTGCGGACGTTGCGGGCGCGGCAATTCGCCGAGGATGCCGGGCCGCTCGCGCATCCGGTGCGGCCCTCGAGCTATCTCAAGATCGACAATTTCTATACCGCGACGATCTACGAAAAGGGCGCCGAGGTGATTCGGATGCTCACCATTCTGCTCGGCCAGGAAAAATTCCGCGCCGGCATGGATCTGTATTTTTCGCGGTGGGACGGCCACGCCACCACGGTCGAGGCCTTCATCCAATGTTTCGCCGACGCGTCGGGCCGCGATTTGAGCGATTTCTTCCGCTGGTACGAGCAGGCCGGCACGCCGCGCGTCGATGTCGCGGCGCATTATGACGCCGACGCGCGCGCCCTCGATCTGACGTTGCGGCAGAAAACCGCGCCGACCCAGGGTCAGCCCGTGAAGCGGGCGCTGCCGATCCCCGTCGCGCTCGGCCTGCTCGACGAAGACGGCCGGCCGTTGCGCGACACCGAACTGATCGTGCTCGACAAGCCGGAACAGCGAATTCGGTTCGAAGGCGTCGATCGCGCGCCGGTGGTGTCGGCGCTGCGCGGCTTTTCCGCGCCGGTGAATCTGGCCACCGATGCGCCCGCCAAGGACGCCTATGTCCTGCTTGCCGCCGATCCCGATCTGTTCAATCGCTGGGAGGCCGGACAGACGCTGGCGCGCGATCTGATGCTCGCCCGCGCGCGCGGCATGGCGGACGAGGTCGGCGAGGAACGGTTCGCCGAAGCGATGGGCCGCGCGCTGGCCGATCAATCCGCGCAGCCGGCCTTCAAGGCGCTGTTGCTGTCGCTGCCGTCGGAATCCGATCTGGCGCTGGCCTGGCAGGGCGCCGATCCGGCCGCGATCCACGAGGCGCGCGACGCACAGCGCCGGCGTCTTGCGGCGCATTTGAACGAGGCGCTCGCCCGGGTCCATGGCGCGCTTCAGGACCGCGGCCCGTTCTCCGCCGACGCCGAGGCGGCGGGACGCCGGGCACTGCGCAACGCGGCGCTGAGCTTGCTGGCGGCGGAGCCGACCGACCGCAACCGTGCGCGGGCGCGTATTCATTTCGAATCCGCCGGCAACATGACCGCCGCGATGGCCGGCCTCGGCGCGCTGATGCTGATGGGCGGCGCCGATTTCGGTACGGCACTCGCAGCGTTCTACGACCGCTGGAAAAACGAGCCTCTGGTGATCGACAAATGGTTTGCGCTCCAGGCCAGTGACCCAAGCGAGGACGCGTTGCAGCGCGTGATCGGCCTGACCGCGCATCCCGATTTCGACGCCAAGAATCCGAACCGCCTGCGCGCGCTGGTGCAGAGCTTCGCCGCCAATCAGGCGCGGTTCCACGATTCGAGCGGCGCCGGGTACCGGTTCCTCGCGGACCAAGTGCTCGCGGCCGATGAATTCAATCCCATGACGGCGGCGCGGTTGGTGCAGCCGCTCGGCGATTGGGCGCGCTTCGCGCCGGCGCTCGGCAGCCTGATGCGCGCGGAATTGACGCGGATCGCGGCGGCCCCGGATTTGTCGAAGAACGTCTACGAACTCGTCACCCGCGCGCTCGGCGAGGCAAAAAGCTAAACCATCGTCAATCCAACCGCCCACTCATCGTCATTCCCGCGAAAGCGGGAATCCGGGGAAAGCGACGTGCGGTCCCCCTGGGTCCCTGCTTCGGCAGGGACGACGAAAGAGGTGATATTGCTTCGACCATTTGCTTGATCGCTGAGAATGCCGCCCGACACGACCAGCCCCATAACCATCGGCGACAACTGGGCCCGCACGCTCTGGGTAATGGTCGGCATCCAGTTCATCATGACGCTGTCGTTCACGGTGCTGAGCCCGATCATGCCGCTGTTCCTGCCGGAGCTTGGCGTTCACGATCCCTCAGCGATCGATTTGTGGACCGGTATCCTCAATGGCACGACGCCGCTGGTAGCGGCCTTCATGTCGCCGCTGTGGGGGCGGCTGTCGGACCGGCACGGCCGGAAGCTCATGCTGCTCCGTTCCGGTGTCGCGATTGCCATCTGCACCGCGCTGATGGGCGTGTCGCAGAACGTCTGGGAGTTTCTCGCGGTGCGCGTTTTGCTCGGCGCGTTCGCCGGCTTCTCCGCCTCGGCGATCACGCTGGTGGCGAGCCAGGTGCCGGAGCGCCGGCTCGGCTACGCGCTCGGCTGGCTCAGTACCGGCCAGCTCGTCGGCGGCTTGGCGGGTCCGATCATCGGGGGCTTGGTCGCGGACGTGCTCGGCAGCTATCGCGCGCCGTTTTTTCTGACGGCCGCGCTGGCTGCGATCGCCGTGGCCTTGGCGAAAACGCTCGTGCGCGAGAACTTCACGCCGCCGCGTTTCGGCGCGCGGGCGACATCGGCATTGGCCGGCATCCGCGTCCTACTGGCGGGCTCCGCCGGGCTCGTGCCGCTATTTGCGGTGCTGCTGCTCGCGCAGTTCAGCGTTCGCACCGTGCAGCCCGTGGTCACGCTGTACGTCCAGCTTTTGGTCGGCAATCTGCCGAACCTGGCGACCTTGAGCGGCCTCGCCTTTTCCGTCACGGGTCTCGCCGACGTGATGGCCTCGCCGTTCCTGGGCAAGCGCAGCGACGTGCTGGGCTATCGCCGCGTGCTGCTGATTTGCCTCGCCGGCGCCGCGCTGTTCAGCATCCCGCAGGCCTTCGCCACCGACTACTGGGCGTTCGTTGTCGAGCGTTTCGGCGTCGGCATGTTCATCGGCGGCATCCTGCCGACGGCCAACGCGCTGGTGGGCCGGATGGTCGCGGCGTCAGACC
>JASHUX010000182.1 GCA_030039775.1 Alphaproteobacteria bacterium
TGGGCCAGGATCACCTGATTGCGCTGGTCGCGGTCGTCGGCAGCTTCACCATGACGTGCCTCACCACCGCGGCGTTCCAGATCGAAGCGCCGGCGGACATTCCCGTGCCGTTGAAGGCGTAGGCATGCAGCGCCCGCTTACGACAAAGCGGGCGGATAAACCAGGTTGTTGAGCTGCGCCATGCTCGGCTTGCCGCCGGTGAAGCGGACGCCGAGGCGGCCGTTGCGTTGCCACACCGGCGTGCATTCGATCGGCCCCATCGGTGCGATCGCGAGGCGGAAGCTGTCGACGAAGCCCAGCATCGCCGTGTTGGTTTGGAGCTTGGCGCCGTCAGGCGAAATGTCGAGCACCATGCTCGGCGTCCGGCCCCAGGCGGTGCTGGCGTCGCCGGACCAGACGACGCCGACGCGGCGTGTGGTCGCGGTCGGTTCATCGTCGCGGCGGCGGGCCGGGGTCTCGGCGGTGTCGAGCATGACGGAGTCCTCGCAATGCGGCTTACGGCGCGTAGTGTACCACGGAAAATTCGCGCGCTTGCGGCGAGGCGTTAAATTCCCGCGGCGATAGCGCCGAAGTTATGCTTAAGAATGCCGGCGTATTGCGGTTACGCGATCACCGCGGGTGCTTGCGGCACCGTCTTCCAGAATTCGGGGTCGTGGCCGAAATAGAGGCGCGCGCCGCCGCGCTCCAGCGCTTCGAGCTTGTCGAGCGACGCCAGGAACTGCTCGCGGTCGTGAACCATGTACGGCAGGCGCCGTTGCTTCAGCGTCTCGCAGAAATAACAGCAGTCGGCGGTGAGCACGACATCGCCGCTGTCGAGCTTGAGCTTCAGCGATTGGTGCCCCGGCGTATGGCCGTGCGTCGGCAGGCACACGACCGAGCCGTCGCCGAACACGTCGTGCTCGCCGTCGAGGAGGCGCAATTTGTGACCGAGGTCGAAATCGATCTTGAAAAACCCGTGGCGCTCGATGGCCTCGGCCTCCTGCCCCGCCTGCCATTCCCGGCGCTGCACCACCAGCGTGGCGTTGGGCACCAGCGCGAAGCCGCCGCAATGGTCGAAATGGAGATGCGAGGCGACGATGAGGTCGATCTTGCCGGGGTCGCGGTCGATCGCCTCGAGCCGCGCCGAGACCTCGGCGCCATCGGGAAAGTCGAGCTTGAACATGGCCGCGCGGCGTGCGCCGAACCGGTTTTCCGGTTGGTGGCGCAGCGCCGGATGCAAGCCGGTGTCGAAGAGCACGCGGCCCTTCGGATGCTCGATCAGATAGGCCGGCACCGGAAACGTGATCTCGCCTTCTTCGCCGACCATCATGTGGCCCTTCGGCCCGGTGATGATGCCGCAGGTAAAGGCGTGGAGCGTGAGGGGCATGGATGACCTTCCCGTGGTTCGGCTATCCCGACAACACATCGTCATTCCCGCGAAAGGGTCCAGAGCAACCGCACGTCGCTCGCCCTGGGTCCCTGCTTTCGCAGGGACGATGATATAATTTAGCGTCAACATAGAGTCCCCGCACCAATCCCCGCTAGGAGCCTCGCATGCCGCCGCGTATCGCCCTTCTCGACCGCAAGGACATGAACGCCGAGCAGGCGCGCGCGTGGGACGACGCGATGCGCGACCCGGACGCGCCGCGCGGCGGGCCTTATCCCGTCTATATCCGCCTGCCCACGCTGTTCGCGGCGCTGCAGGCGTTGCGCGCGTGCCTCGCGGGCGGGCCGCTGTGCGCGAGCGGCAGATCGTCAACCTCGCCGTCGCGCGGCATTGGCAGGCGCGCTATCCCTGGTTCGCGCAAGTGCGCCGCTCGCTCGCCGCCGGGATTCCACAAACGGCGATCGACGCGATCAACGCGGGCGCGACGCCGGACCTGTCCGACCCGCGGCAGCACACGTGCTTCGTCGTGACGCGCGACCTCCTCGCGAACGGCGCGCTGAGCGATGCGGCCAATGACGCGGCGAAGCGTACGCTCGGCGAGAACGACCTGATCGCCCTGGTGGCGCAGATCGGCAATTTCTCGATGACGTGCCTCAGCGCCAACGCCTTCGGCCTGACGCCGCCCGCCGACGATCCGGCGCCGCTCAGGGCATAGCCGCGCACATCGCCGGCGCCCGCCGCGGCGAACCGTGCTAAATCTTCCGCCCCGCAGAAACGAGCGAGCATCCTCATGATAGCGAGAGTATTCGGCCGCCTTGTTCATTTGATCGTCGCCCTGTCGTTGGCCGGCGCGGTCGCGTGGGTCCCGACGGTGCCCGCACGCGCGGCCGAGCACCACGCGGCGGTCGACCGCACCGACGCGCAAATCGCTTGGCTGCAGAAGAAGCTCCACATCACCGCGGCGCAGATGCCGCAATGGAACGCGCTCGCCGCCGCGATGCGCGAGAACGCGAAACGGATCGAGCTCAGCCGCGCCGACCGCACCAAGATCCATCCGACCAACGCCATCGACATTCTCTATGCCGACCGGCGCGAGACGCAGGCGCGCCTCGAACGCCTGGAGCGCGTCATCCCCGTGGCGGAGGCGTTGTTCGCCGTGCTGAACAAGGACCAAAAGGCGGCGGCCGACCGGCTGTTCGGCGGGCTGATGCGGCGCCACGCGCCGATGCTCGACACCGGCGGCTGAATCACCTCAAAAGGCGCGGGAGGGCAGTTTCGGATTCATGACCTTGCGCGCGCTCTCGGCGCCGGTGACGGGCAACCCGGCCGGGTCGAGCAAGCCGGCCTGCGCCAACACGCCGGCCTGATCCCAATAAATATGTTCGTAGGAAATCTTCTCGCCGTCGAAGCCGACGATCACCGCGACCGCCATCTCGACCGGCTTCCCGGTCGGCGCCACGCCGGGCAACAGCCAGTCCATCGCTGCCGTGTGGGTGAAGGTGATGAACAATTCCTCCACCAGCCGATCCTCGCCGACGGTGCGCGACACGCCGACCATGGTCACGTCGGGCGGAAAGAACTTGCCGACGAGGTGATCGCGGTAGAAAGCGCGGACCTCGCTCTGCCCGACGCCGCCCGCCATGGTGGGGACGTGGTTGAGATGCGGCGCGTCGCTCATCGTCGCCATCGTCGTGTCGAGATCGCCCGCGAGCTCGGCGCCGACATGCTGCTCGAACAGCGCCACCATCCGTTGCTGTCGTTCCGATACCATGGCGATGCGCCCCCCCCGTCTCGATGCCCGCGCGCCGAAAAATACCGGCCGCCCGGGATTTTGAGAAGCCGGGTACGTCCCGGGCCATCCGCGATTCACTCGAACCACCAAGGCACAAAGACACCAAGCTATTATTTTTCTTGGCGCCTTGGTGTCTTGGTGGTTCAAATTTCTTGGAGAGGGAAAAGGACGCCATGGCGCGACGCG
>JASHUX010000183.1 GCA_030039775.1 Alphaproteobacteria bacterium
GACCTGCCGCTTAGAAGGCGGCTGCTCTATCCGCTGAGCTAAGGGCGCCCGCACCCTTATACCACAGGCGCATCATCTCGGCCGGTCGTAGCGGAAATTGTCGGCGTAGGATTTGGGCTTGAATTTCGCCTGATGCGGTTCGGCGACGATGTAGTCGAGGCCGCGCTTCGTGGCGTACGCCACCGCCTCCTCGAGCGTTTCGAACTTGAGGCTGATCTGGTTCAGCGTGTCCGCGGCGCTCGTCCACCCCATCAGCGGATCGGGAGTCCGCGGCGTCGTGACCTCGTAATCGAGCACCCAGCGCCGCGTCTTGGCCCGGCCCGACTGCATCGCGGTTTTTGCCGGTCGATAAATCCGTGCCTGAGGCATCTCGTCTTAACTCCCTAGTCGGACTTGTCACGCCGAAGCGCAAGCGAAGGCGGATGGTCGGGGCGAGAGGATTCGAACCTCCGGCATCCAGCTCCCAAAGCTGGCGCTCTACCAGGCTGAGCTACGCCCCGAAATCCCGCCCCACGCGATCGGGGCAGTCTTATCGCCCGGGCACTGGAAAAGTACAAGCAGGCGCACGATTCTAGCGCGATAGCCCTTAACGAGATCCGCCATGCCCAGTTTCGCCGAACGCGTTGACGATTATATCCGTGCCCACTCCCTGCGCGAAGACGAGCCGCTGAAGGCGCTGCGCCGCGAAAATGAAACCCGCCCCCGCTTCAACATGCAATTCACCCCGGAATCGGCGCAGCTCGTGCAGATGCTGTTGAAGCTCATGGGCGCCAAACGCGGCATCGAGATCGGCACCTTCACCGGCTACAGCAGCCTGGCGGTGGCGCTGACGCTGCCGCCCGACGGCAAATTGATCTGTTGCGACGTGAGCGAGGATTACACCGCCGTCGCGCGACGCCATTGGGAGAAAGCGGGCGTGGCGGCAAAGATCGAGCTGCGGCTCGGCCCGGCGATCGATACACTCGACGCGCTCGTGAAGACGGGCGGGACCGGCAAGTACGATTTCATGCTGATCGATGCCGACAAGACCGGCTACGATTCCTATTACGAGCGCGGCTTGGTGCTGTTGCGCACGGGCGGCTTGTTCGCGATCGATAATGTGCTGTGGGGCGGCGCCGTGATGGAGTCGAGCGGCGGCGGCGCCGACACCAAGGCGCTGCGGGCGCTCAACAACAAGATCGCGAAGGACGAACGCGTTGATGTCAACATGCTGCCGATCGGCGACGGCCTGACCTTGGCACGAAAGCGCTAATCGCCCCCATTGCCAAAGCCTTTGTAATGCACGATGTCGCCGGGCTCGATGCCGAGGCGCGAGACGGTCCCGCCGTTCAGTTCCAGCACCGCGCGCGCCGGGATCCGCGATGGGATTACGTCCTCGGATAACGGCACGGCGCGCTCGTGAATATCGACGACGCGGCCGTCCGCCGCGATGAACAGCATATCGAGCGGGATCAGGGTGTTCTTCATCCAAAAGGCGCGCGGCGCGGTGTCCCCGAAATCGAATAACATGCCGGCGTCGGGCGCGAGCCGCTGACGGTACATCAGCCCCTGCTCCTCTTGCTCGGGCGTGGTCGCCAGCTCGACCTCAAAGTGCTTCGGCCCCTGTGCGGTCATGATGACGAGACTTGATTTGTCGAACGTCTGTAATGTCTGCGCGTGCGCCGCGACCGCGACGCCACATAAGACAATGAGCAAGAACAACCCTCGGCGCAGCATGTCACGACCCTCTACGGCAGGATGGAATACGGCTAGCATAGCACGCCGCCGCGACGCGGACGTCGGCGAGAGGAGTTCGGCATGACCGACGACGAAGCCTGGCCGGCGCTGCCGTTGGCGGCGTGGCGCGACACGGCCGCGACGTTGCAGCTCTGGACGCAAATCGTCGGCAAGCTGCGCGTGGCGCAGACGCCCTGGCTCAATCATTCCTGGCACAGCGCCCTCTATGTCACGGTCCGTGGGCTGACCACCTCGCCGATCCCGCACGCCACGGGCGAATTTGAGGCAGAACTCGATTTCATCGCGCATCGATTGCGGCTGAGCACCGACCGTGGGAGCGAGGCCACGGTGCCGCTGCAGCCCCAAACGGTCGCGGATTTTTACACAGGTGTGATGACGGCGCTGGAGCGGCTCGGCGTGCCGTGCGCGATCGACCGCCTGCCGAACGAATTAGCCGATGCGATCCGGTTCGACCGCGACCGCGCCCATGCCGCCTACGACGCCGATTTCGCCCATCGTTTCTGGCGCGTGCTGTTGCAGACCGATCGCGTCCTAAAGCAATTCCGAACCGGCTTTATCGGCAAAGCCAGCCCTGTGCATTTCTTCTGGGGCAGTTTCGATCTGGCGGTAACGCGGTTTTCGGGCCGACGCGCGCCGCTCCATCCGGGCGGCGTGCCGCATTTGCCCGACACCGTGGTGCAGGAGGCGTATTCGCACGAGGTCAGCAGCGGCGGCTTCTGGCCGGGCGGCGGCGCAGTCGATGACGCCGCGTTCTATTCCTACGCTTATCCACCGCCGCCAGGCTTCGACACGGCGGCCGTCCGGCCTGCCGCCGCCTCGTTCAATACGACGTTGGGCGAATTCATCCTGCCCTACGAGGCGGTGCGCACGGCGGCGAACCCGGAACAGATGCTACTCGACTTCCTGCAAAGCACGTATGACGCGGCGGCCGATCTCGGCAAATGGGATCGGGCGGCACTCGAATGCGCCATTGGCGTGCCGCGCCGGCCGCGTGCGGTTTCCTGACTATTTTACCAGGTCGATCCGGCCGTCACGGCCATCGATCTCGAGCTGCTCCCCTAGCAGGCGCCAGGTACCCATGTCTTTGTGCGCCTTGAGATAAATCTTGCCGTGCGCCTTGCTGCCGGTGACGGAGAACGATAGTTCGGCGTCGCCCGAGCCGCCGGTCGACGAATTTATGTTACCCATTGCGGTGCCGGTCTCAACCGGCGGCCCGAGCAATGTCATCGCTTCGGTGTTGTCATTAAGAGCTTGGACGCCGAGTTGATATGCCTCCGAACTCTTGAGCGTGGCGGTGACAAAGAAAAAGATCCCAACGACGAACAGGATTGACGCGACCAACACGCCCACGCCGACGAGGGCCCAAGTTCGCTGCACGCGCTTGAAATGGTCGACGTTTTCCCATCTTCGGTTGCGCCATGCCCAAGCACTGCCTTTCGCGCCGAGGACGAAAATCCAGACAAGGCCGAATAACGGAATGAAGCAAAGCAGCGCGATCGGCGTGCCGTTGCCAAGCCCCCAAATCCAGTTGAGCAGGAACGCGCCCCAGTTCCACCGGTTTATTTCCGGCGGCACCACCGCCGTTTTGCCCATGCCGGATGTGTTCCCCCCCCGCCATTACCATATGAAGGTTCCCCCGATCGCATGATTCACGACGGGGATTATAGCGCGTCGCGCCGACGATCTTCCATTGCTTGCCGCGTCGCGGCAGCGACGATAGGCTCGCCGCAGATTCAAGGAGATGGTCCCTCATGGACATGACCGGTGAATACCGGATTTCGGCGCCGCAGCAGCGCGTTTGGGAGGCCTTAAACAATCCCGACGTGCTAAAGGCGTCCATTCCCGGCTGTGAAAGCATCGAGAAACTGTCCGACACCGAGATGACGGCGCGCGTGGCGGCCAAGGTTGGACCGGTCTCTGCAAAGTTTTCCGGCAAAGTGGTGCTGAGCGATCTCAATCCGCCGAACGGCTACCGGATTTCCGGCGAAGGCAGCGGCGGTGCGGCTGGTTTCGCCAAGGGCGGCGCGACGGTCACCCTGGCCGACGACGGCGCCGGCGGCACCATCCTCAGCTACAAAGTCGACGCGCAGATCGGGGGCAAGCTGGCGCAGATCGGTTCACGTCTCATCGACGGCGTTGCACGCAAAATGGCCGACGATTTCTTCAGCCGCTTCAGTGCCGCCGTCAGCACCGCGAACGCCTCGGCCGCGCCAACATTGCCACCGGTGCCGGAAGCGCTCCCCGCGGCGGCGCCAGCCGCGCCGATTCCGTCCAACGCCTCGGCGGTACCCGGCGTCGCGCCCGGATTTCGGCTGCCGCCCTGGGCGTGGATCATCGGCTTGATTGTCATTGTCGCAATCATTCTCGCGATCTTCGTCTAATTCGTCGCACAATTCGGAGACGCAATTTCTCCGCCGTGCTTGACCGGATGGCGTCGGATGGTGAAACTCGCGCCCAACGAAAACCCCTAGTAAATCGCTATATTCAGAAGGGAACGACGCTATGCCCTCCATGACATTGACTGTAAACGGCAAGAAGGCGACCGCCGAAGTCGAGAACCGCACGCTGCTGGTTCAGTTGTTGCGCGAGCATCTCGGTCTCACGGGGACTCACGTCGGTTGCGATACGAGTCAGTGTGGCGCCTGCGTCGTTCATGTCGACGGCGTGTCGGTGAAAAGCTGTACGTTGCTCGCCGTGCAGGCGGAGGGCGCCAACGTCCTCACCATCGAAGGGCTGGCGAACGGCAATCAACTTCACCCGATGCAGGAGGCGTTCCGCGAGAATCACGGCCTGCAATGCGGCTTCTGCACGCCGGGCATGGTGATGAGCGCGGTCGATCTCGCCAACCGCAACAAGCACCCGTCCGAGCAGGAAATCCGCGAGTGGCTCGAGGGCAATATCTGCCGCTGCACCGGCTATCATAACATCGTGAAGGCGATCAAAGCCGGCGCGGAGGCGATGGCGGGAGGGCGCTGATGCCCGACACCGGCATCGGCGCGCCGGTTCGTCGCAAGGAAGATTTCCGCTTCCTCACCGGCAAGGGCAATTACGTCGACGACATCAATCGTCCTGGGCAGACTTACGCTTATATCCTTCGCAGCCCCCACGCCCATGCGACGCTCGTTAAGATCGACGTGGCGAAGGCAAAGGCGGCACCTGGTGTAATCGCCGTCTTCACCGGCGAGGACATGAAGGTTGGCGGCGTGCCGTGTGGGTGGGGCATCACGCAGATCGACGGGTCGGCGATGAAAGAACCGCCCCATCCGGTCCTGGCCCAAGGCAAGGTGCGACATGTCGGCGATCCGGTGGCGGTTGTGATCGCCGAAACACTGGCGCAGGCAAAGGACGCCGCGGAGTTGGTCACGATTGATTATTCTCCCCTTCCCTCGGCCACCTCGATCGAAGGCGCGTTGAAGTCGAACGCACCGCTGGTTCATGACTCGGCACCGGGGAATCTTTGCTTCGATTGGTCGATTGGCGACAAGGCGGCGGTCGACGCGGCATTCGCCAAGGCGGCACACGTCACCGGGATCGATATCGTCAACAACCGGCTCGTCGCCAACGCCATGGAGCCCCGTGCCGCCGTCGCCGAATTCAACCGCGGCACGGGCGATTACACGCTATACACCACGAGCCAAAATCCGCACCTGATCCGGTTATTGCTCGGTGCGTTCGTCATGCAGATTCCGGAGAGCCGGTTGCGCGTCGTGTCGCCCGATGTCGGCGGTGGCTTCGGCTCCAAGATTTTCCATTACGCGGAGGAGGTGATTGTCACCTGGGCCGCAGGTCAACTGAACCGCCCGGTGAAATGGACCGCCGAGCGCTCCGAAAGCTTCCAGTCTGACGCGCAAGGCCGCGATCATCTGACTCACGCCGAATTGGCCCTCGA
>JASHUX010000184.1 GCA_030039775.1 Alphaproteobacteria bacterium
CATGGCGGCAAGCATCAACACGAACCAACGGGAGGTCGGTTTGATCAAGGATTCTCGACGCTCGATGGCTGGCGCGTGCCGTCAATGGGAGGAGATCGACATAACGCCTATTGATCGCGAATAATGAGGGCGCGTCAATCCAGCCGCGTGCGCTCCGCAGCGTACCGATAGAGCGGTCGCCACAGGATGCGATTGAACAAAGTGACGAGCAGCGACATCACGGTAATGCCGAGGACGAGGCGTGGAAAATCACCCGCCGTTGTGGCCTGTGCGATATAGGCGCCCAGCCCGTGGGCCGTGATCGTCGTTTTTCCCCAGGTCACTGCTTCCGCGACGATGCTCGCGTTCCACGCTCCGCCAGAGGCAGTGATCGCGCCAGTGATGAAATACGGGAACACGCCGGGCAGCATCACGTCGCGCCACCATTGCCAGCGCCG
The DNA here is from genome assembly GCA_030039775.1 of Alphaproteobacteria bacterium. Lineage (GTDB taxonomy): Bacteria > Pseudomonadota > Alphaproteobacteria > ATCC43930 > CGMCC-115725 > JAATGI01. The sequence goes on from JASHUX010000184.1 coordinate 438, forward strand.
CACGCCGAAATTGACCGCCGCCTCGCGGAGATCGGTCGGAAACGCGGTCGCGCCGGCAATAACATTGAACAGGATGTACCACTGGGTGCCCAGCACGATCAGTGGGCTCGTCCAGATATCCGGATTGGCGTTGAAATAGACGATGCCCACGACGAAAACGGGAAACAGCAGATTGGCCGGAAATGCGGCCAGGAATTGAGCCAGCGGCTGGATCTTCTCGGCGAGACGCGGACGCAACCCAATTAGGATGCCGATCGGCACCCAAACGACCGATGAGATCACGATGAGCGTAACGACGCGGGCCAGCGTGTAGAACCCGTACCGTACGGCGATCCAGACGTCGTTCCAGCCGACGCCGGTGGCGACGTACGAACCGGCCGCGTACACGATATAAGCGGCCAATGCCAGCAGCAGCGCGTACCAAATCCAATCGAGAACGGCGGACGGTTTTTGCGATGTCGTTGGACGGAGAGCGCGCCTCTTCGGGAGCGGCAACCGAAACCGCAGGAAGATGTCGATCAGCACAGGAGTCGGGGTCAGAAGCCACCGGAACAAACGCGCTCGCTGCATCAGGTCGAGCACGATGGAACGAGGCACGGTCTGAGCCGCGGTCTGCTCGAAGCGAAACTTGTCAGCCCACGCGACCAGTGGCCGGAACATCAGCTGATCGTACGCGGCAATAACCACGACCATCGTCAGAATCACCCAACCGACCGCAGCCAAGCTTTACTCGTCGAGCGCCCGCGCCAAATAGGCACCGATTCCGGGCAAGGTGATCGTCTTATCGCCAACGGTGATGGCCTCAGCCGCGACGACGAAAAACCAGCCTCCCGACGCGCTCATCATCATGTTCCAGATCAGCCCCGGCATCGCGAACGGCACTTCAAGCTTCCAGAACTTCCGCCAGGGCGAAAGCTGGAAATTGCGCGACGCTTCTTCGAGGTCGCGCGGCACGGTGCGCAGCGACTGATAGAAACTGAACGTCATGTTCCAGGCTTGGCTGGTGAACACCGCGAAGATCACGGCGAACTCCGCGCCGAGAATCATGCCCGGGAAGAGCGCCAAGAAGAAGGTGACGGTGAAAGAGATATAGCCGAGGATCGGAACCGACTGAAGAATGTCCAGAATCGGGATCAGCAATTTCTCGGCACGCCGACTCTTGGCCGCAATCGTCGCGTAGATAAAGGTGAAGAGCAGCGATCCCACCATTGCCGCCAACATCCGCAGAACGGTGCGCAGCGCATATTCGGGCAAGTAAGAGGGGTCGAGCGAAACCACCGGCTCCTTGAGTTCGGCCAGCGGTTTCCAGGTCTCGTGCGCGCCAATGCCGGCAATCGCGATCAATCCAATGATCAAGGGGAAAGCCACCAAATCCCACCGGTTCGGCCGTATGCCGGCAACGACTGTGGCTTCATGGCGAAATTGCAATTCGGACATCGGCCTCTCTCCCCGCCGTCAATCTTCTTGTGCCAGTATTGGAAGCCTTATTGCGGGTTCTCGAGACTTAACGTCCCGCGATCGTAGTCGTAGGCGAACAACTCGGCATAGCGGCCCCAATTGATCACAGTTTCCAGGACGCGCTGCGCTTCTTCCTCGGATAGGTGATCTTCCAACTCCGCCAGGAAGCGGCTCTCGGGGGCCGAATGGCCGGGCCGCTCGTCCAATACTTTGCGAATATGCGCGACGAGCGGCACGTTCTTCAGGATGTGCTCGGCGAAAATTTGCTTGCGGTGCAGAATATCGGCGTCCGCGAAGGCTTGCCCCGCCGCCGTCGCTTCGATGTCGCCGCCCGACGCGTTGCCGAAGCCCAGAAGCTGCATCGCCTCGACCAGGACGAACATCTCCTCATCCTCGATCTGCGTGCTTTCGGCGATGTGGGGCAGATCGGCGCGGCCGGAATAGGGCGGCTGGCACAAAGCCTCGATGAGGCCGGTGAGCTGTTGAATCGAGGCACCGGGCAGGCGGTAGCCGATGCCGGCGTCCGGGGCGCCCACCTCGCCACGCGCGCGGCGGCCGACGGCGCCCTGCGGTGTGGTGGTCAACAGGCCATAGACCTGATCGACGATCTGGCGGAAGCCAGCCGATGCCCAATCGCGGGGCCGCGGCAACGGATCGGGAATGTCGGCGCGGATGCAGCCCGGATCGGAACCGAACACGACGATGCGATCCGCCATCTCCACGGCTTCTTCAATATTGTGCGACACCATGATGATGCCCTTCGTGGGCACGCGGCGCTCGACCCACAGATCCTGGAGGTCCCCGCGCAGCGTCTCCGCCGTCAGCACATCGAGCGCCGAAAACGGCTCGTCCAACAGCAAAATATCGGGATTGACGACCAACGCACGGGCAAACCCGACGCGCTGACGCATGCCGCCCGACAGCTCCTTCGGATAGGCCGATTCGAAACCGTCGAGGCCGATCACGTCGATTGCCTTCAAGGCGCGTTCGCGACGCTCGTCGCGTCCCACGCCCAGCGCCTCGAGGCCAAGCTCGACATTGCCCAGCACGGTCAGCCACGGAAACAGCGCGAAGGTCTGGAACACCATCGCGATGCCGGTCGCGGGCTCGGTGACCTCGCGGCCGCGATACATGACCCTGCCCTCCGACGGCGGCGTCAGTCCCGACAGCACGCGGAGAAACGTCGATTTGCCCGAGCCCGATTTCCCGAGAATGGCGACGATCTCGCCTTCCTTGAGGGTGAAATCGACGTGGTCAAGCACCAACCGCCCGGCATGGTCAGGCGCCTGATACGTCTTGCACAAATGTTCCGCGGCGATCAGGAAGCCGTTCTCGGCCATAACTCATCCCCCTCGCAATCCTGAAAGGCGGGCGAGACATAGCGCGATCTTTTGCGGAGCGAAAGCGCCGAGTGACGCCTGGCCGCGCTTATTTTCGGCTTGTTACACCGGCGTTACGGCAACCTGATCAATCGGAAAGGTGACTTAGCCGTTAAGCACCTGACCGATCTTCATCGCGACGCCCATCGATCCGTCGACTTTCAGCCGGCCGGTCATGTAGGCCATGGTGCCGTCGAGCGTGCCGGCGGCCATCGCCTCGAAATCGGCAAGGCTGATGACGATGGTGCACTCGGCGTCCTTGGCCTCGTTGCTGACGACCGGCGTAGCGCCGGTCCCGTCCCAAAAGATCGTCCCCTCGCCGCCGAAATCGAAGCGGACAGTATGACCCAGCGGTGCCGCCGAGCCTGCCTTGGCGCGAAGTCCTTCGGTCGTGGATTCCAAAGACATGGTTCCCCCTATTGCTTGAGACAGCGCTTCACCGCGCCCAGAAGATCCTCTTGATCGAATGGTTTTGCCAGTACTTCGGTGGCGCCGAGCGCCTGCGCCATGCGCAGATAATTTCCGCCCGAGCCATGGCCCCCGCCAGAAACCGCGATCACTGGCAATTCCGAATCGTGCTCGCGAATTTCGCGGATGGTTTCGATGCCTTCCTTCACCGGCATGATGATGTCCGTGATGATGAGATCGACCTTTTCGCCTTTTAGAATCTTCAGACCCTTTTCGCCGTCGGCCGCTCGAATCACCGTGAAACCGCCGCCCTCGAGCATGCGCTCGACCGTGAACGCAACCAAAGGATCGTCGTCAATGAGAAGAATCGTCGTCACTACGCTCCCGCCGATCTCCCCCGAATTGCCGCAGTCCCTGCCTCTCTCTTATGCTATGCTAGCCACGAGTCGCCGCAAGATTAAACACGAATTCCCGCACCGCCGTTGCCGTATTTCCCGTCGCGATGACTGATATCGAGCAGCTAATCCAGCTTTTAGCGAAATTGCCCGGATTAGGGCCCCGCTCCGCGCGGCGGGTCGCGCTCTATCTATTAAAACGCCGCGAAAGCCTTCTGCTCCCACTGATTCAGGGGCTGACCGAAACCGCGGCGCATGTACGCGCATGCAGCCAATGCGGGAATCTCGATACAACCGACCCTTGCACGATCTGCGCCGATCCGCGACGCGACGGCACGCGCCTGTGTGTTGTCGAGGACGTCGCCGACCTGTGGGCGATCGAGCGCAGCGGTGCCTTCGCCGGGCGCTATCATGTGCTCGGTGGCAATCTATCGGCGCTGGAAGGCGTCGGCCCCGAGAAGTTGCGCATCGAACCGATGATCGCGCGCATCGCCCAAGACGGCACCACTGAAGTGATCCTGGCACTCTCCGCGA
>JASHUX010000023.1 GCA_030039775.1 Alphaproteobacteria bacterium
ACATATGCCGCGACAAGGCCACCGCCCACGGCACGGTCGGCATCACCTCGCCGTAATGCGACAGATGAATCGAATCCGCCCGCGCGACCGGGCAAAGCAGCAGAACGCCGGCGACGGCGAGCGCAAGCGTGCGGAGCATGTCTTCCTCCCGGTTATTGTTGGGCGCGGCCGCGCCTCAGTGCCAGACCTCGGCCGCCGTCTCCACGATCCGCGCCAATTTACGCCATTGATCGGCCTGGTCCATCACGTTAGGGCTGAGCGCGCCGAAACCGCATTGCGGGCTGAGCGCGAGCTGGTCGAGCGACAGATGGCGCGCGGCCTCGTCGATACGCCGTTTCAGCGCGTCCTTGCTCTCGGTGTCGGAATCCTTGGTGGTGACGATGCCGAGCACCGCGGTCTTGTCCTTCGGGACAAAGCGCAACGGCGTGAAGTCGCCGGCGCGCTCGGTGTCGTATTCGAGCAACAGCCGCTGGTGCTTGAGGCCGGTAAAAAGTTGCTCGGCGATGGCGTCGTATTTGCCCTCGCGGTGCCACTGACCGACGATCTTCCCGGTCTTCGGGTCGCGCGTGCGCGGATTGCCGCGGCAGACATGAAGGCCGAACACCACGTCGAAACCGGCGATCACCGCGTTGTCGGCCGCGATCGAGCGCGCCAAGTTGGCGTCCGGGTCCTCGCCGCGCGCGGTCATGCGGTCGCGCGAGATCTGATCGACATACGCGGTGTAGCCGGGCGCGTCGATCTGGATGTAGCGGCAGCCCGCGGCGACCAGTTGCTCAATCATTTTGCGCTCGATGGCGACGACGTCGGCGAGAAATTCCTCCATGCCGCCGGGATAGACCCGGCGCGAATTTTCCCAATCGAAGCGTTGCACGATGCGGTCGGGGCCGAGCAGCGTGACCTTGACCGGCGTTTTGGCATTGGCCGCGGCGAAGCGGTATTCCTCCAGCGGCACGTTGCGCACCAAGTTGAGCCGCGATTTCACCGGCCGCCGCGTGAAGATGGCGGGGCCCGGGCCGGCGAAATCCTGCTCGGCGCGGACATTCGCCTGACCGGCGTGTACACCGCGCTGGAGATCGTATTGCGAACCCTCCGGCACGTCGAAACCGCTGACCGCGCCGGCGAAGCTGTCCTGGAAATTGGTGCGGCGCAGCTCGCCGTCGCTCAGGATCGGAAAACCGATGCGCTCCTGCTCGCGTAGCACGCCGCGCACCATGTCGTCCTGGCGCTGTCGCCATGCCGCGGCGTCGAGCTTGCCGGCGATGAACGCCTGATACGCGTTGAAATCGTCCCTGGTCGCGGCGAGCCCGCCGACCTGATCGACGCGGAGATTGAGAAGATTCGTGTCCATCACAAGCCTCTTCTATCCAATCAACGAACCGTCTTGGCCCGCGAAGGCGGGCCATCCACGAATTTTTCCGATCCCGGCCCTCAAACTTATTCGTGGATGCCCCGGCCAAGCCGGGGCAAGACGACCAGGGGTTGTCACATCGAAATCAATACTGCACGCGTTGGGTGCCGCCGCCGTCGACCATGATGTTGCTGCCGGTGACGAAGCTGGCGCGCGGGCTGACGATGAACGCGACCACGCTGCCGACTTCGTCGGGCCGGCCCATGCGGCCCATCGGGTTGCGGGCCAGCGCCGCCTCGTAGGCTTTCGGATTTTCGCGCCGCGTGCGCGCGTGGACCCCGTCCTCGACATAGATGGTGCCGGGCGACACGACGTTGGCGCGGATGTGCTTTGGCGCGTAATGCACGGCGAGCGACTTCATGAACGGTAGCAGCATCGCCTTCATCGACGGGTAGGGGCGGGGATGGCTGGCCGCCGGCTCGACCGCGCCGACGCTGCCGATGGCGAGGATCGAGCCGCCGCCCGCTTTTTCGATGTGCGGCAGCGCGGTCTGCACACCCATCACCGTGCCGAGCATGTCCGTCTCGAAGCTCTGGCGCCAGCTCGCCTCGTCGGCGCCGCGGCCGAAGGCGCTGACGTTCGAGACATAAATGTCGAGCCCACCGAGCGCCGCCGCGGCGTCGTCGACGAACTTGATCAGCGCCTTGGTGTCGGCGACGTCGAACGTCCGGCCCCAGGCCCTAACGCCCTTCGCCGACAGCGCCTTTACCGCCGCCTCGACTTGTTCCGCGTTGCGCGCGCAGATCGCGACGTTGCAGCCTTCGTCCGCCAGCGTGTCGGCGATGGCGCGGCCGATGCCGCGCGTCGCGCCCGTGACGATCGCCCTTTTGCCTTTGAGTTGCAGGTCCATCGTTGCCTCCCTTGCCTATCCTCGCTATCGCCGCATCTAATCCTCGTCATTCCCGCGAAAGCGGGAATCCAGGGCCTCCGCACGTCACTTGCCCTGGGTCCCTGCTTTCGCAGGGACGACGATGTTACTTCCGTGCCTTTTAGGCCATGCCGACAAATTCAAACCGCGCGCGGCGCGACCGACAGGCCGCGCACCTTGTGTTTCTCGATCAGCCGTGCAACCAGGCCCGAGGCTTTCGCCTCCTCGACGAAATCCTTGAGCCACGCCGCGCCGGCCGCGTTCTTTTTCGGCGTGCCGATCGCCTGCTGCACCGTCATGAAATTGCCCGGCAGAATCCGCGATCCCGGCAGCTTCGCGGCGTCGGTCAAAAGCCGCGGCCGCAGCCCGGCGAGCGCGTCGAGTTTGTCGCGCACGAACTGATCGTAGGAGCCGTCGACCGCGTCCGTCGCGATCAACGTCGCGCGCTTGATGTTGCGCTCGAGCCACAGGCCGAACGCCGCGCGACCGGCCGTTATGATCCGCACGCCCGGCGCATCGACGTCGGCGAGAGTGTTGAGCTTCGATCCCGCCGGCACGAGATAGGTGGCCTCGATCTCGCAATAGGCGGCGGTGAACGCGATTTCGGCCGCGCGTTGCGGCTCGGCGCCGATATTGCCGATGTCCCAGACATTGTTCGGCGCCGCGTCCGCGAGCTCGCCGGGTCCTTTGAATGTGACATATTTCACCGGCACGCCGAGACGCCGCGCCACTTCCCCCGCCATGTCGGGCGAGACGCCCTCGGGGTCGCCTGACGCGCTCTTGCCGGTGACGAGCAGGAAATTGGAAAGATTGATGCCCGCGCGCAGCGCGCCCGTCGGCGC
>JASHUX010000024.1 GCA_030039775.1 Alphaproteobacteria bacterium
ATTTAACGCATTGTACGTGATTTGTCAACCCCCATTTGCTTGGATTTTAGTGACGGCAGGTTGACTCTCAGTGCTCCGACCGTTCGAGGGTCTTCTGAAAGTCCTGGCCGTTGACGCGGTAGAGGTAGTCGGCGACGTCCATCAGCTTCTTGTCAGCGCTTACTTTCGTGCCGTTGATGACGGCGTGGACATGCGCCTTTTCGTCAAGGGTCAGCCCTTGCAGAGTCAGGCTGTCGCGCGCGACGTTGAGGTTGGCGGCAAGCCATTGGTAATCGCTCGGCGACAGGAGATCGTCCTGCGCCCACGCGGGACCGGTCCCGATGCAGCCGAGCAACGCGATAGCGATCATTTGCGGCGCGACACGTCGCATGGCTACACCTCCAGCGATCTAGGTAGGCATCGCGCCGAATTCGCCGTTCGTCTAATCACTTTTCGCCGCCGCGCGGAATCCGCGGACCGGTTGACGGACCGCCCGGCGCTGCCGCATGGTGCCGGCCCAATCAGCGATCACGGACCATGACCGAAGACAAACTCGCCGCGATCATCGACGCGGCCTGGGAAAACCGGGACAGTGTCACGCCGGCCTCCAAGGGCGCAACCCGCGACGCCATCGAGGCGGCGCTCGACGGGCTCGACGCCGGACGGCTGCGGATCGCGGAGAAACACGACGGCCGATGGCACGTCAACGAATATCTGAAGAAGGCGGTCTTGCTGTCCTTCCGGCTGACCGATTCGGCGCCGGTGCCCGGTGGGCCGGACGGCGCGCCGTGGTTCGACAAGGTGGCGCCCAAATTCACCCATTGGGATGCGGCGCGCTTCCGTGAGGCCGGCTTTCGCGCCGTCCCCGGCGCGGTGGTACGGCGGTCGGCCTATGTGGCGCCGGGCGTGGTGTTGATGCCGAGCTTCGTCAATGTCGGCGCCTATGTCGATCGCGGCACGATGATCGACACTTGGTCGACGGTCGGGTCGTGCGCGCAGGTCGGCAAGAATTGCCACATTTCCGGGGGCGTCGGAATCGGCGGCGTCCTGGAGCCGGTGCAGGCAACACCCGTCATCGTCGAGGACGATTGCTTCATCGGCGCGCGCAGCGAGGTCGCGGAAGGCGTCATCGTGGAGCAGGGCGCGGTGCTGGCGATGGGCTGTTTCATCGGCGCCTCGACCAAAATCATCGACCGCGCTACCGGTGAGGTGTTCCTGGGCCGCGTGCCATCCTACGCGGTGGTGGTGCCGGGCAGCGTGCCGGGCCGGAAACTACCGGATGGATCGCCGGGCCCGTCGCTTTCCTGCTGCGTCATCGTCAAGCGCGTCGACGAGCAGACCCGGCGCAAGACCTCGATCAACGACCTGCTGCGCGACGACTATCAACGTGGCCGCAACGATTGATCCGCTGACACTGGCCGAGGCGCTGATCCGCGCCCCCAGTGTCACGCCGCATGACGGCGGCGCGTTACCGCATCTCGCCGCTGAACTGGAAAAACTTGGCTTCCGCTGCGAGCTCAAGGAATTTGCCGAGCCCGGCACCGATCCGATCCTCAACCTCTATGCGCGGATCGGCACCGGCGGCCGCAATTTCTGCTTCGCCGGCCACACCGACGTCGTACCGCCGGGGCCGCGAGAGGCGTGGACCAGCGATCCCTTCGCGCCAATCGTGCGCGACGGCTTGCTCTACGGCCGCGGCGCGTCCGACATGAAGGCGGCGGTGGCGTGCTTCGCGGCGGCGGCGTCACAGTTCATCGCGGCGCGCGGGCCAAATTTCGGCGGTTCGATCAGCCTTCTCATCACCGGCGACGAAGAAGGCGATTCGATCAACGGCACCAAAAAGGTGCTGGAATGGCTGGCGGCGCGCGGCGAGAAACTCGATGCGTGTCTTGTCGGTGAGCCGACCAACGTTGCGGCGCTGGGCGACATGATTAAAATCGGTCGCCGCGGCAGCCTCAACGCCACCGTGACCGCACGCGGGACTCAAGGCCATACCGCCTATCCGCACTTGGCCGACAACGCGGCGCATCGCCTGGTGGAGATGTTGTCGGCGGTGCTGGCCGAGCCGCTCGACAAAGGCACGGCGCATTTCCAACCCTCGACCTTGGAAATTTCCACCATCGATATCGGCAACCCGGCCAACAACGTCATTCCGAGCCAGGCGCGCGCCACCTTCAACATCCGCTACAACGAGCGATGGTCGAGCGCCTCGCTCGAAAGATATCTACGGCAAAAGCTCGATCCGCTGGCGAAGGACAAATACGATCTCGCCATCAAGGTCAGCGGCGAATCGTTCCTGGTGCCGCCCGGCGAAATTAGCGGACTCCTCGGCAAGGCGATCGCGCGCGTCACCAATCGCACGCCGGAACTCAGCACCGCCGGCGGTACGTCGGACGCGCGGTTTATCCATCGCTATTGCCCGGTGGCGGAGTTCGGCATGGTCGGGCAGACCATGCATAAAGTCGATGAGTGTGTGCCGGTGCACGATGTCGCGCTGCTCACCGAGATTTATCGTCTCGTGCTGGACGGTTTTTTCCCGGCGTGACCGCACTCCCCAGCCTGCGCGAGGTGTCATCCGGCGTCTATGGCGCGTGGCGTCTGGCCCGGCTCGACACCAAGGCGATGGCCTGGTTCGACCGCACTCCCGACGGCACCGCGCGTTCGTTCTGGGCGGCGATCATCTGCTTTCCCGTTTTCATTGCGCTATTGGCGCTGCGCGTTTCGCCGGAGGATTGGGCCGAATCCGGCGTCGCCCATATTCTCTTGGTGGAAAGCATCGGCTACGTTCTTGGATGGGCCGCCTATCCCCTAGCGGCGCTGACCTTCTGCCGCGCCTTCCGCGTCGGCGGCGGCGGTTATGACTACGTCACGGCCTACAATTGGTCGCAGATCCTCGAGACCGGCTTATTCCTCGTCGTCGCGCTGATCGGCGTTTTCCATCTCATGCCCGACGACGCGGCGACCATCTTATCGTTCGCCGTGTTGCTGCTGGTGCTCGCCTACGAATGGTTCATCGCCCGGGTCGCGACAGGGGCCGGCGCGGGCGTCGCAACGGCGCTGGTGCTGATTGACCTGGTCCTCGGGGCCGGTCTGAGCCGGATCACGCAGAGCCTCTATTGACGCCGCAACCCAGGCCCGGGCCGCCGCTGCCCGCTCTGCCGCCGCCGCTGAGCGCCGCCGACATGTTGCGCGCCCTAGCCGACGCGTCGACCGCTGACGTCATTACCGTCGACGAGATATTGATCGCGCTCGGCAATCAGGGTTTCGGGCTCCTGATATTAGTGCTGGCGTTGCCCAACGCGATCCCCGGGCCGATCATTCCCGGATTCTCGGTCCCGTTTGCGCTCGGCATCGTGATCCTGAGCGTGCAG
>JASHUX010000185.1 GCA_030039775.1 Alphaproteobacteria bacterium
CGCAAGGCTCAGGAGCGTTCCATCGACGGCCTCTGGCAGCGCATCGGAAAACTGCTCAATCTCTTCCAGCCGCACGAATGCGCCAACTTCTTCGCCAACTCTGGTTATGCTCGAACCTGACCGGATTCCGCTCTAGCTCGCCGGCAAACTCGGCAATGCGGCCGTCGCCATATAGCACCACCATGTCGCCCTGCTTCGGTATCCGGTCGGGATCGATCACCACCACGTCGCCGGAGCAGAAGCGCGGGCGTAAGCCGTCACCGTCTATGGTGAGGCAATAAGCGCGCGGCCCAAGGTCAGGGAAGCAGGTTTTATCGATCGCTACCACCCTAGCCGCCACCGGCGCGACTCGGCTCATTTTGCGCCCTTGTCAGCGGGCGTGACCTCCCACACCACCACCTTGCCCGTGGCCTGATTTTGCATCGCGAGCGCGCCGGGTGCTGAATCCGGGTGAAGTCGCCCGGGATTCCGGAATGATGTCGCCCGGTGTTCCGGAATGATTTCGCTCGCTGTTCCGGGATGATTTCGCCCGGGTACCGTCAAATAGCTATGCGGCCGGCGCAAAGTCGCCGGCCAGCGCCGCGCGCACGGCCTCCGGCATTACCGCGATATGGCCGTAGCGCGGGTGGTCGATGCCGACCAACACCTGCGTCCCGGGTTCGCTGAACGTGGCGATCTGCGCCGGGGAAAAACGAAAGCGGATAAACTGCACCGCCGACGCCTTGCCGTCGGTGCTAGTGTTTTCGCGCGTCGGGTCGGCCTCGCCCATGATCCGTTCGCGGCCGACCGAGAGGTAGGTACGATTCTCGATGCCGCCCAAGGTCGATAGGACCGTGTCCCGGCGCTTCGGGTCGTCGATCTCGAACATCACCGTCGCAATCAGCTCGCTGCCTTGCGGAATCAGCGGATTGTAAGCGTCGAGCTCGTCCTTGATCTGCGCCTCGCCGCCGCGCTCGATATGGAGCATCTCGTGGACCTGATGCCACATCGTGTCGAAATTCTCGAAATAGAAGGTTGCGAACGGGCCGACCTCGACCCGTCGGTTTTTCTTGATTTCGCCGACGCGCCGTTTGTGCTCCCGCCGGTTCCGGGCGTAGTCGTCGATGTCGATGATGTCGGCGCGGGTGATTTCACGCTTCATGGCAGCACCCCATAAGCGCGGGCAAAGAGCTCGATCGGATGAAACGATTCCGCCGGCGCTTTCTTGCCGTCCTCGACGCGTTCCATCCCCTGCAGGATATGCGCCGCGGCCAACGGACATTCCGAGGCCACGAACATCTTGTCGTTCTTCACCGCCTGGCGCGCGACCGGCGCGCCGACCTTCAGCGCGGTGTCGAAATTCGCCTTGAGCACCCCCCACGAGCCGCCATGCCCGGAGCAGCGCTCGATCACCGCGACATCCGCACCGGGGATCAGACGCAGAAGTTCCGCCGCCTTGGCGCCGACATTCTGAGCACGTGCGTGGCAGGCGAGATGGACCGTGACGCCGCCCGGCAACGCTTCGAGACCGGGCGCCAGCCCTTCTTTCTTCGCAATATCGACCAAGTACTCGCTGGCGTCGAACGTCGCTTGCGCCAGCCGCTTCACCGCCGGGTCCTCCGGCACGATCAGCGGCCATTCGAATTTCATCATCAGCGCGCAGGACGGCACGGCGGCGACCACGTCGAAGCCGCGATCGAGCCAAGGCGCAAAATGCGCCGCGGTCCTTTTCGCGGTCTCGGCAACCCGCGCCAAGTCGCCGCGTTCGAGCATCGGCATGCCGCAGCAGCCCGGGTAGACCACTTCCGTCTCGACGCCGTTCTTCGCCAACACCGCCAGCAGCGCCTCGCCGATATGCGGATTGTTGTAATTGACGAAACAGGTCGCGAAGATCGCGACCTTCCGGTCCTTAGCCGGCGCGCCGGCCGCGCGCGCCGGCTTGTCGCGCTTGGCGCGCATGGCGAAGGTCTTGCCGTGAAATTTCGGCAGATAGGCACGGCGATCGATGCCAGTCACCACCTCCAGGACCGGCCGAGTCAGATGATTCTTGACGTCGCTGCCCCAATTGGCGAGCGGCGCTAGGGCGCCCGCCAACTTTCCGTTCCGGTCGGTTTCGCTCAGTTGCTTTGCGGTAAAGTCGCTGTCGCCACGCTTCAAATCGGCCGCGCGGGCACGCAACATCAAGTGCGGAAAATCGATGTTGAACGGATGCGGCGGCACGTACGGGCACTTCGTCATAAAACACATGTCGCACAGCGTACACGCTTCAACGACCGTGCCGAGCTTGTCGCTCGGCACGCCGTCGAGCTCGCCGCTCGGCGAATTGTCGATCAGATCGAACAGCCGCGGAAACGAATCGCACAGATTGAAGCAGCGGCGACAGGTGTGGCAGACGTCGAATTGGCGGCGCATTTCGGCGTCTAGCTTCGCGGGATCGGTATAGTCCGGATCCTGCCAAGCGATGACGTGACGGGTCGGCGCTTCGAGACTGCCTTCGCGCATGTCTTTCTCAACGGAAAATCAACGGCGTCATCCCCGCGGGACGCAGGGACGACGGGACGGACGGGAAACCGGAACGCCGCCTAGAGCGTGTCGAGCGCCTTCTGGAAGCGGCCGGCGTGCGATTTCTCGGCCTTCGCCAGAGTCTCGAACCAGTCGGCGATTTCGTCGAAGCCTTCTTGCCGAGCGGTACGCGCCATGCCGGGATACATGTCGGTATATTCGTGCGTCTCGCCCGCGATGGCGGCGGCGAGATTGAGCTTGGTGTCGCCGATCGGCTTGCCCGTCGCAGGATCGCCGACCTCCTCGAGATATTCTAGATGGCCGTGCGCGTGGCCGGTTTCGCCTTCCGCGGTCGAGCGGAACACCGCCGACACGTCGTTATGGCCTTCGACATCGGCCTTTTGCGCGAAATAGAGATAGCGGCGGTTGGCTTGGCTTTCGCCCGCGAACGCATCCTTCAGGTTGGTTTCGGTTTTCGAGCCTTTGAGAGACGGCATCGGGGGCCTCCACGGAAAATGGTTCTCGCGCCCATGGCGCGAAATCTATATGCGCTCTTCTGCACCGCCCGTCAAGTATTTTATATTGATTATAAATAGACTGACAATGTATTGTTATTGCTTATCTTTCTGTGCGACCCGAATGATCACATCGACCCGCCGGACAGCGGTGCCGGGGGGCGGTTTGGGAAGGTCCTTGACCTCGATCCGGTCACCGGCGATGTCGGTGAGCTGGCCATCGTCCTCGTGGAAGAAGTGATGATGGTCACTGACATTCGTATCGAAATAAGAGCGGCCGGGATTGACCACGACTTCACGCAATAAGCCGGCCGCGACGAACTGGTGGAGCGCGTTGTAGACCGTGGCCAACGAGACCGGCACTTGCGCCGTCAGCGCCTCATTATGCAATTGCTCCGCCGTGACGTGCCGGTCGCCACTCTCGAACAACAAGCGCGCCAAGGCCAGCCGTTGACGCGTCGGCCGCAAACGCGCGGCACGGATCACCTCGATCACGTTGGCATAGGGACGAGCTTCCATCATCGCCAGCTTAATATAATCGCCTCTCGCCGCATTGAAAGAACTACCCGCCCGTCTGCAGCCGCTCAACCAGTTCGCGCACGGTGGGGATGAAGCCGTTTGCGTAATAGGGATCGCTGGCGAACCGGAAGGCGTTGTGGCCCGCGAACATGAGCTGTGTGTCGACTTCCTCGGAATGGCGGATCGCCTGCAGCGTCTTTTGGATACAGAAGCTGCGCGGGTCCGGCAATTTGCCGGTCGTGCCCGCCTCGTTTTGCGCCCAGTTGGAAAACATGCAGGCGCTGAGACACCCCATGCAGTTGACCTGATCCCGGCGGATATCCTGCGAACCTTGCGGCGTCACGAAGACCAGAGTCGAATCCGGCGTGCGCATCGCCTCGGTGAAACCTTCGCCGATCCAGCCTTGTGCACGCTGGCGGTCGTGCGGCGTGACATAGACGATGCGGCCCCGCGCGCCGATCGCCAAGGTCGCCGAATGGTCGCCGACCGCCTCGACCGAAAAGGAAATCTGCCGCTCCGAGCGCTCGGCGAGTTCATTGAGGAACGGATTGCGCACCGCCGACGAGTAGAACCCCGTGGGGCTGAAGCGGTTGAGATAGACATCGCCCTCCTTGAGTTCGAGGAGGCGCCGCTTCCAGGCATCGGAGATCGGGCTCTCCTTCGTCAGGAGCGGCCGCGTGCCGAACTGGAACGCCATCGGGCCGAGCTCGGGATTATCGATCCAATCCTCCCATTCGCGCAGATTCCATACGCCGCCCGCCATGAAGATCGGCGTCTGCGCCAAGCCGAACTCGCGCATGAGATTTCGCAGTTCGCGGACGCGCGGGAACGGCGGCTCCGGCTTTTCCGGGTCCTCGACGTTGGAGAGGCCATTGTGACCGCCTGCCAACCACGGGTCCTCATAGACGACGCCGCCGAGCCATTCGCCGAATTTGTGATAAGCGCGTTTCCACAGCGCGCGGAAAGCGCGCGCGGAGGAGACAATTGGATAATAGTACACATTGTAGTGCGCGCAGATCTCGGCAATGCGGTAGGGCATGCCGGCGCCGCAGGTGACACCGTTGATAAGGCCGCGCGCCCCGTCGAGCACGCCATGCAGAATGCGTTCCGCCGCCGCCATCTCCCACAGGACGTTCATGTGGATCCGGCCCAAGCCGCCAGACCGCTCGTACGCGACGCGCGCCTGTTCGATGCCGCCGGCGATGGAATAGGCGATCAGCTCTTCGTGGCGCTCACGCCGGGTACGGCCGCGATAGAGCTGCGGCACGATGGCGCCCGACGCGTCGAAGAAATCGGCGTTAACGCCCGAGAACGTGCCGACGCCGCCTTGCGCCGCCCAGGCGCCGGAACTTTCGCCGTTCGAAATCGAAATGCCCTTCCCGCCTTCGACCAGCGGCAGCACTTCGCGTCCCGATATCAACAGCGACTTGAGCGCCTTCACGACTTCCCTAACTCCAAATCCCCACCCAGTGAATCTATGGCTTCCGGTCCGGAGAAGCAAATGCGGGCCCCGCCGCGAGACGGGGCCCGACGACCGTTATGACGCCGGTTGCGCCTGCGCCGCCTGCCTTGCCTGACGCTCCGCTTCCTGCTTGGCCGATAAGTCTTCGCCGGTAACCTGGTCGACGCGCTTCATCGACAGCTTGATCTTGCCGCGATCGTCGAAGCCGAGCACCTTGACTTTGACTTGGTCGCCGACCTTGACCACGTCCGTCACCTTACCGACGCGCTGCGGCGCCAGCTCGCTGATATGGACGAGACCGTCCCGCGCACCGAGGAAATTGACGAAGGCGCCGAAATCGACCGTCTTCACGACCTTGCCGTTATAGATCACGCCGACCTCGGGCTCGGCGACGATGCCTTTGATCCAGTCGATCGCCGCTTGCGCCGCCGCGGCATCGACCGCCGCGACCTTGATCGTGCCGTCATCCTCGATGTCGACCTTGGCGCCGGTGACTTCGGTGATTTCGCGGATCACCTTGCCGCCCGAGCCGATCACTTCGCGGATCTTGTCCTTCGGAATCGTGAAGCTGGTGATGCGCGGCGCGTTGTTGCTGACCGCTTCGCGCGACTGGGTCAACGCCTTGGCCATTTCGCCCAAGATGTGCAGGCGCCCGTCGCGCGCCTGCCCGAGGGCCACCTTCATGATTTCTTCGGTAATGGACGTGATCTTGATGTCCATCTGCAACGCGGTGACGCCCTGTTCGGTGCCCGCGACTTTGAAGTCCATGTCGCCGAGATGATCCTCGTCGCCCAAAATGTCGGACAGCACCGCGTAGCCCGAATCTTCCTTGATCAGGCCCATGGCGATGCCCGCAACCGGTCGTTTCAGCGGCACGCCGGCGTCCATCAGCGACAGCGACGAGCCGCACACTGTCGCCATCGACGACGAGCCGTTGGACTCCGTGATTTCCGAAACGACGCGCAGTGTGTAGGGGAACGACTCCTTCGACGGGAGAAGCGGCCGCACCGCCCGCCACGCGAGCTTGCCGTGGCCGATCTCGCGCCGGCCCGGCGTGCCCATGCGGCCCGCCTCGCCGGTCGCGTAGGGGGGGAAATTGTAGTGCAGCATGAAATGGGAACGGTATTCGCCCTCGAGCGCGTCGATG
>JASHUX010000025.1 GCA_030039775.1 Alphaproteobacteria bacterium
CCAGGGGTGCCGTGGCCCGGTGGTAATTCTAGTCGAACAGGCTCGAAACCGAACGCTCCTCGCTGATGCGGCGGATCGCCTCGCCGATCAGCGGCGCGATGGTCAATTGCTGCACGTTACGCGCCAATCGTTGCGCTTCGGTGGCACGGATCGAATCGGTGGTCACCAGCATCTCGATAGGCGAGGCGGTGACGCGCGCAACGGCGCCGCCCGACAACACGCCATGGGTGACATAGGCCACCACCGATTTGGCGCCGTGCTGCTTCAGCGCTTCGGCCGCGTTGCACAGCGTCCCGGCGCTGTCGACGATGTCGTCGACCAGGACGCACCGCCGGCCTTCGACGTCGCCGATGATGTTCATGACTTCGGAGACGCCGGCGCGCTCCCGCCGCTTGTCGATGATGGCGAGATCGACGGCCAGGCGCCGCGCGATCGACCGCGCGCGCACCACGCCGCCGACATCGGGCGACACGATCACCAGGTCGTCGCCGTTGTAGCGGTCCTTGATGTCCTTCGCGAAGGCGGGTTGCGCGAACAGATTGTCGGTCGGAATGTCGAAAAAGCCTTGGATCTGGCCGGCGTGAAGATCGAGTGTAAGGACACGGTCGGCGCCCGCGGTCGTGATCATGTTGGCGACCAGCTTGGCCGAGATCGGCGAGCGCGACGCGGTCTTCCGGTCCTGCCGCGCATAGCCGTAATAGGGAATGACCGCGGTCGCGCGCCGCGCCGACGAGCGCCGCAGCGCATCGAGCGTGACCAGCAACTCCATCAGATTGTCGTTCGCCGGGAACGACGTCGACTGGATGACGAACACGTCCTCGCCGCGGACGTTTTCGTTGATCTCGACGAATACTTCCATGTCGGAAAAGCGCCGCACGCTGGCGTCGGTCAGCGGCGTGCTCAAATAGGCCGAAATCGCTTCGGCAAGCGGCCGATTGCTGTTGCAGGCAAGGATCTTCATGACGCTCTCAGCCGCGACGGGAGCGCGAATGGTTTTCCGCGCCGAACGGCGGCGCATTTAACAAATTCGCCATCGAAATGTAAATGCCGATTCCGCTGGATTTTCCGGGTCTTAGTCTTAAGACCCGGCGGCCTGGGCTTCCTGGAGAAGCTGCACAATGCCGCCGACCGCGGCGGTGGCCACGTCGTAGGCGGTATCGCCCCATTTACCGTCGAGGCTGCCGGCCGGCACGGCGTTTTCCTGGCTGACCCGGCCGATTTCCTTGCCGTCGGCCCGGGACAGCGCCCACACGATCCTGATGTTCTGGTGCCCGGACTGGGCGGCGCCGATATCGACCTTGCCGGCCAGGAGATACGTCGGTTTGTCCGCGGGGCTTTGCTGCAGGGCCACTCCCGCCCGGTTCAAGGCCGCTGCGATCGCCATCGACAGTTCATGGCTGCCGTCGCGCGAGGTGCCGGTTACCGGCACGATGCCGACCGTCGCGGCCGTCACCGCTTTGGCCAGGGGGGCATCGCCCTCGACGCGCCGCGCCAGGGCGGCGCCTGGGCGCGCAACCAAGGCCTTCGCCATTTTTTCGTCGCCCTGCCGCCACGCCGCGCTTGCGACCTCGCCGGCTTCGGTTTCGGTCGCGACGACGTGGCCGTCGGCGGCGCTGAGCCGCCAGGCAATGCTGACCCTGATTTGCGGGCCGGCGGCCTGCGTTGTGGCCGTGCCGGCAAGCCGATAGCTATGCTCGTTGGCTTCCGCGGCATCCGCCGGCACATCGTCCTTTTGCAGGGCATCGACCATGGCCGCCGTCAGCGCCGCCGCGGCGGGAGCGGGCGCGCCGGCAACCGGCCCGACCACAATGCCGGCGGCATCGGGCGGCGTCAGGATCGGCGCGTTCTTTGCCGGCTTGCTGACCGTCTCTTCCTCGAACGGATGCGGCAGCGGCTGGCACGCCAACAGCATAAGCGGCGCGAGCAGATAGGGTGCCGCGTGGAAGAAAGTTCGGTGGAACATGATGGCCGTTCGAGGGCGCCGGATCATAGAAGCGCGATGGCTGAAAGCAAGCGCCCGTAGTCCGGTTCACCGGCAAGGCGCGAGCGGCGATAGGAAAAGAAGCGGTCGGGCTCCGCGGCGGTGTCGCCGCCGGTCGCGGCGACCGCGGCAAGGCCGAGCCGCTCGAGCCGCGCCCGGACATAGCCGGGCAGGTCGAAGCGATATTTAGTGTTTGGCGCCGCGATGAAGAACCGCTCGTTGCCCGGGTCCTGCGCCAGGAACGGCGCTGGAAATTCGGGGCCGACCTCGTAGGAGGCTTGCGCGATCGCCGGGCCGAAACCGGCGCGGATACGCGACGGCGCCGCCCCGAGCGCGGTCATCGCCTGGACGGTCGCTTCGAGCACGCCCGACACCGCGCCGCGCCAGCCGGCATGCGCCGCGCCGACGACCGCCGCATCGGGATCGCTGAACAGCACGGGCACGCAGTCGGCGGTGAGGATGCCGAGCGCCACGCCGCGCTCTTGAGTCACCAAGCCGTCCGCGCGGGCGCGTTGCCGCGTCCGCCAGTCGCCGGTCACGGTCACAATGTCGGCGCCGTGGATCTGATGATTGGTGGCAAGGGCGTCGCGGGTCACGCCCAGCGTCGCCGCCGCGCGCGCCCGGTTTTCGGCGACCGCGGCGGGATCGTCGCCGGAGCCGCCGCCGCAATTGAGCGAGGCGTAAATGCCCCCGCTGACGCCGCCGTCCCGGGTGAAAAACCCATGCGCGACGCTGCGCGCCTTCAACGCATCGAGCGCAATCATGCGAATCCCGCTAACGGCGGCAGCGCTGGGTCGGCGATCGCCAACGCCTTGAAAAGGCTGCCCATGGCGTCGGGATCGGTCAGGCGGCGCAACCCGGCTGCGACCGTCGCGGCCTGCGGCGGCGACGCTTCCATCAGCCGCGCGGCACGCTTCTCGATGCCGAGCGCGTGCAGGAACTGGCCTTGCTCGACCGGCCCGTGCGCCCGCGCGCCGGCGCCCGAGGCGGCGTGCGCCAGCGCCGCGAAATCGACATGGGCGGTGATATCGGCGGTGCCGGGATCGCGCAGCACGTCGTGACGGTGGTGTTCTTTCAGTGCCTGCAACGTATCGCCGGCGCCGCTGTGGGAAGGGCCGTAGTCGATCACCAAGGCGGCGCCGCCTTGTTGCGCGACCCGCCGACCGATCCAGGTGGTGTAGGCCAGCGCCTCGGGCGAGATTTCGCGAATCGCGCCGAGGGCCGAGGGCGGCCACGGCAGGTCGAAGACCGCCGCGTCGGCGACGAAGGCGAATCCGTCGTCATGCAGGGTGATGCAGCGCTCTTTCCAGCCTTTGTCGGTGAGCACAAATTGCCGCACCGGCAGGGCGTCGAAAAATTCGGCGGCGATGAGCAGCATCGGCCCCGCGGGCACGTCTTCGATGCGCGTGTGCCAGGAGGGACGATGATCCGCCAGCGCGTCGGCTTGGCGTTCGCGCATGGCGGAACTGGTCTCGACCAAATGCAGCTCGGCCGCGTCGAGGAAATCGGACGCGAGCCGCGCGGCGCGCAGCGCGTCGCGCATCAGCGTGCCGCGGCCGGGGCCGAGCTCGGCGAGGACCAGGCGTGCCGGCCCGCCCATCGCGCGCCACGTATCGACGCACCACAAGCCGATCAGCTCGCCGAACATCTGGCTCACTTCGGGCGCCGTGACGAAATCGCCCGCGACGCCGAAGGGATCGCGGCCGGCGTAATAGTGCGCGCTCACCGCCTGCATGTAATCAGCGACCGAGATCGGCCCGCGCTCGCGAATCCGCGCCGCCAAAATGTCGGCCAGCGCGGTCACGGCGCCACGGTTTCGCGCCGGCGCGCGAACCAGATCAGGAGCAGCCCCACCGCGATCAGCGGTATCGACAGAAGCTGCCCCATGGTCGCGCCGCCGACGAGAAAGCCGAGCTGCGCATCGGGCTCGCGGAAGAATTCGACGACGATTCGGAACGAGCCGTAACCGGTCAGGAACACGCCGCTCAGCGTGCCAGCGCGGGCGCGCGTGGTGTCGGAGCGCTGCAGGAAGAACAGAATCAGGAACAGCACGATGCCTTCGAGAAACGCCTCGTAGAGTTGGCTCGGATGGCGCGGGATCGGCCCGCCGTTGGGGAAGATCATCGCCCAGGGCACGTCGGTCGGCCGCCCCCACAGCTCGCCGTTGATAAAATTGGCGATGCGGCCGAGGAAGAGGCCGATCGGCACCGCGCACACGACCGCGTCGGCGAAGCGCAGAAACGAGATGTGCCGCTGGCGGGCAAACAGCGCCATCGCCGCGATCACGGCGACCGTCGCGCCGTGGAACGACATGCCGCCGTGCCACAGCTCGAACATCTGCGCCGGATTCTGGAGGTAATAGGCGAAATTATAGAACAGCACGTAGCCGAGGCGGCCGCCGAGCACCACGGCGATCGTCGCCCAGACCAGGAAATCGTCGATGTCCTTGGTGCTCGCGACCGACGTGCCGCGCGCCGCCCAGCGCCGCGCCAGCCAATTGCAATACTGCCAGCCGAGGACCAGCCCGACGATATAGGCGAGGGCGTACCAGCGGATGGCGAAGGGCCCGATCGACACCAGAACCGGATCGATCGCGGGATAAGGAATGACGAACATCGTCTCTCTTATACGCGCTACCGCCAGCGCAACAAGACGCGTTCGAGCGCGGAAATGCCGCGGCCGACAGCAAGACCGAACAACGACAGAATCAAGACACCGGCGAGGAGTTGGTCGGTCTGCATCAGGTTGCCGGCCTGCAACACGAACGCGCCGAGTCCGGTCTCCGCGCCGATCATTTCCGCCGACACCACGAGCAACAACGCGGTCGCCGCGGAAATGCGGAAGCCGGCGAGGACCGACGGCATGGCGCCGGGCAGGATCACCTTCCACACGATGGCCCACGCCGGCACCTCGAAACTTTGGGCCATGCGGATCAGGTTGCGCGGCACGGCGTCGACGCCGCTATAGACCGCGATCACCGTCGGGAAGAACACGCCCAGCGCGATGGTC
>JASHUX010000026.1 GCA_030039775.1 Alphaproteobacteria bacterium
GCCGTAGAAGAACGGCCACAACGCTTCCGGCTTGCCATTGAAATAATAGTCCTTCGCCGCCTCCGTCAGCACCGGACGGCCGGTCTTCAGGTCGATCTTCTCCGCCCAGTTCTGCTTGGCGAAGGGAAAAGCCTGGATCAAATGGCCATTGGTGCGGTCGATGACATAGAAGAACGAATTACGATCGGCGTGTAGCAGCACCTTGGTCGGCTTGCCCTCGACCTTGAGGGTCGTCAGCACCATTTCGTTGACGCCGTCGAAGTCCATGCCTTCATGCGGCGAGAACTGATAGTGCCAGACGATCTTGCCGTCCTTCGGATGGAAGGCGATAACCGACGACGTATAAAGATTGTCGCCGGGCCGGTCGCCAATGAACCAGGAGCCGGCATTGCCGACGCCCCAATAGACCAGGTCGAGTTCGGGATCGTAGCTGCCGGTGATCCAGGTTGAGCCGCCGCCGCGCTTGCACGCGTCGCCCGGGCCCCACGTGTCTCCACCCGGATCCGGCGCGCAAGCTGGCGTGAAGGTCCGCCACAGATGCTTGCCGGTCTTCGGGTCCCAACCGTCGATGAAATCGCGGGCACCGTATTCGGCGCCGGCGATGCCGGTCATCAGAACGCCGCCGGCTACCGTCGGGGCGCCGGTCATGGCGTAGCCCTGCTTGTAGTCGAAGACGTTCTGCTTCCACAGTTCCTTGCCCGACTTCGCGTCGTACGCATAAAGATTGTCGTCGAGCGTGTTGCGGAACACCATGCCTTCATACACGGCGACGCCGCGGCTGATCTGGCCGCAGCAAATTTCCTTCGCCAGATCGTCGGGATACTTGACCTGATTCTTCCACAATTGCTGGCCTGTGCGCGCGTCGACCGCCATCGTCGCGTCGGAATCGGCGAAGTAGAACACGCCGTTGTACAGGATCGGCTGTTCTTCCTGCGCCTTGTCGTTCGACATCTGGTAGGCGAAGATCGGCACCAATTCGTGAACGTTCCTGGTGTTGATCTTGTCGAGCGGGCTGTAGCGGTTCTGGCTGTAGCCGCCGCCATAGAAAATATCTTTGGTGTTGCTATCGCCTTTCGCGAGGTCCGCGTCGGACTGCGCGTATGCCGCCAGCGGCAATAGCGCAGCGACGGCCGCCGCTACGATGAGACGTTTCATTCCTCTTCCTCCTGTTTAAGCCGTGTCGGATTTCGACGATTTGACGCGTCGGTCATGGACTGGACAAGCACGCTCGGCGTTCCGCCGCGCGCGGTTTCGGCGGATGGCTTTCCCGCCGACAACACTTTTCGTGTGGTCCCCAGCCCGAGCATTGCCCTCCCCGACGCCTTGTTTGTTCGCTAGCTGACGCGGGCATCTCCGTTTTCCCGGAGAAGTCGGGAAAAGGTGCCAGCAAAGGGGCCGGATAACAACCTTTTTTATGGGCTCCAGCGGCTTGCCCACTGGCCGGGCCGGGCGTCGCCCGTCACTCAGTCGGCGCCGAACAGCCGGTTGTCGCCCATATCGGAACCGCCGGCTCGCTCCAACTCTTGGTTGTAACGGCGCAGCGCGTAGGCCTCCGTCACGAAACCGACGATGCGCCGGTCGGCTGGCCCGGCGAGGACCGGCAGCGCCTCGAGCTCGGCGGCGATGAAACGGTCGAGGGCGACACGAATATTCTGTTGTGGCAGCAGAAATTGATTCTCGCCCTTGCGGAGCGTGGCCGCCGTCGCGCCTTCGGTCTTAAGATCGGGATCGTGCAGATCGGCGGTGCCCACCATGCCGGCGAAGCCGCCTTTCTCGTCGGTCAGGAAGATGCGCTTCGGGCCCCCGAGGGGAAATTGCTCCCGCAGTTCGGCCAGCGGCGTATCGGCGGGCGCGGTAAGCGCGTCGCGCCGCATGATCTTCTCCACGGTGAGATCGCGGATCCAACCGATATCGAAGGCGCCGCGGATCGGCACACCGCGCAGGTGGAACCGCCAGGTCGCGAACGAGTAGCCGAAGGCGAGGCGCGTGACGAGGCTGGCGACGATGACCCCGACCATCACCGCCATGGCGACATAGAAATCGGCGGTCAGCTCCAGGATCAGAAGGATCATCGTGACCGGCGCGCCGACGATCGACGCCGCCACCGCGCCCATCCCGACCAGCATGTACGCGATCTGATCGACGTGCGTCGCGGGCGCGGCCCAGGCCAATAGACCGGCCGCGGCGCCGCCATAGAGGCTGCCGAGAAACAGCGACGAACTGAACAGGCCGCCACGAAAGCCGGCGCCGACCGACACCGCCGAGCCCAGCGCCTTTGCCAGCATCAGGAGAAGCAACGTCAGCGGCACGAAATCGCTGCCCAAAACATGCTGTATTGCGCCGTGGCCGCTGCCGAGCACCTGCGGGAAGACGAGCGCGAGCAACCCAAGCGCGACGCCGCCCAACGCCGGGCGCAGCCACGACGGAATCGTCCGACGGCGCAACAGGCGTTCCGTCGAGGTCACGCCCAACATGGTCGCGATGCCCAGTGCCCCGGCGCCCAGCCCCAACGCCGCGAACCAAAGGTAATCCCAATTTCCGATCATGATCGGATCGCTCACCAAGAACAGCGGTTCCGGCCCGACGGTCCAGCGCACCGCGAACGTGCCGGCCAGTGCAGCGACGCCGACCGGCGCCAACACCGTCGGCGAATACGTGCCGATCACGAGTTCGAACGCGTAAAAGGCGCCGGCCAGCGGCGCGTTAAACGCCGCCGCGATCGCGGCGCCGGCGCCGCACCCGACCAGCGTCCGCAAATCCTGGCGGCGCACGCGCAACGTTTCGCCGCAATTGGAGGCGAAGCCAGCGCCAAGCTGCGTATAGGCCGCCTCGAGTCCGACCGATGCGCCGAAACCACCCGACAGAAGCGTCATGACCGCAAGATTGACGCTGTCGATCAGGGACATCTTGCCGCCGTACAACGCGTTGGCCTCGATCGCGTCGACGATGTCGTGCGGACGCCGGCGGCGGATCAGCCATGCCGCGATGCCGACTGCCAACCCACCGAGAATCGGGACCAGCACCACGCGCCACGGAATCGGATTGATACCTTCGCTCAACAACCGGTCGGCCGGTATGGCGAAGTTCGCTTCGTGCATCCACTGCATGATTTCGCGCATCGCGACTACGCTCAGACCGATAAACAAACCCAAGACGCCGGCGAGCGCGATGAGAGCGACCTCGTTATTGCGGAACTGGCGCCGGCTGAAGGAGCGGATCAAGGCGCGCATGCGCACGCTGACCGCATGCCGGTCCCGATCGTGGATTGGCGCCGGGCTAGCCTCAGCCTCGCCACGCGGGCCGAACGGTCGGGCAATCCGCGCCGCAAGCCGACTTGCGAGATTGTGGGGAATGGCTTGCGACATGGTGGATCGGGAGGCAGGCCGGGTCAGCGTTGTTGACAATCCGTCGGTGCGGCGAACGCACGCGACACTGGTCTATAACGGCTCAGACGCGGCGAAAATCCTTGCGAATCCGCCTGGTTTCCCGCTTGCGACTCACCCGTCCGAGCCTGGTATAGTGCCATCGGGAGGCTGGCGGCGGACAGGTCCCTCGCCAACCCGGTCAGGTCCGGAAGGAAGCAGCCGTAACGAGTTTCGGTCTGGGTCGTTGTCCAGCCTCCCGCCGCTTCCGATGACAGAGCCCGCATTGCCATGACCGAGTCCGGTGGCGCCTATCGCGTGTTGGCGCGGAAATACCGGCCGCAGCGCTTCGCCGAATTGATCGGCCAGGAAGCGATGGTGCGGACCCTTACCAACGCCATCGCCACCGGCCGCATCGCGCATGCGTTCATCCTTACCGGCGTTCGCGGGGTCGGCAAGACCTCGACCGCGCGCATCCTGGCGCGCGACCTTAACTGTATCGGTCCCGACGGCAAGGGCGGCCCGACGGCGGCGCCATGCGGGGTATGCGATCCCTGCCGCGCCATCGCCGAGGACCGGCACGTCGACGTCATCGAAATGGACGCGGCGTCGCGTACCGGCGTTGACGATATCCGCGAACTGACGGAGGGCGTTCGCTACCGGCCCGTTTCGGCGCGCTACAAGGTCTACATCATCGACGAAGTGCATATGTTGTCGAAGAATGCCTTTAACGCGCTGTTGAAGACGCTCGAAGAACCGCCGCCCGACGTCATCTTCATTTTCGCCACGACCGAAATCCAGAAAGTGCCGGTGACGGTGCTGTCGCGCTGTCAGCGGTTTTCGCTACGCCGCGTGCCGATCGAACAGCTCATCGCGCATTATCAACACGTCGCTGTCGCGGAGAAGATCGCGATCGCGCCGATGGCGCTGGCGCTGATCGCACGCGCCGCCGACGGTTCGGTGCGGGACGGCCTGTCCCTGCTCGACCAGGCCATCGCCCTCGCCGGCGGTGCTGCAATCGACGAAGCGACCGTGCGCGACATGCTCGGCATCGCCGATCGCCATCTTGTGTTCGATCTGCTGGAAACCGTGCTGAAGGGCGATGCGGCCGATTCGCTCCGGCAGCTTGAAGCGCTGTACGATGGCGGCGCCGATCCGGTGTTGGTGCTGCAGGATTTGTTGGAACTCGCGCATTTTTTGACGCGGCTCAAGCTGACGACGGCCGCCGGCGAGAACGACCCGACCCTGGCCGGCGCACGCGAGCGCGGCCTGCCGCTTGCGGAAAAGCTCGGCATGCCGGTGCTGACGCGTACGTGGCAGATGCTGCTCAAAGGCATCACCGAAGCGCAGATGGCGCCGTCGCCGCTTGAAGCCGCCGAGATGGTGCTGGTGCGACTGGCCTACGTCGCCGAGCTGCCGCCGCCGGGCGACGTCGTCAAAGCCGTGAGCGAAGGTCGCGAGCTGCCGGCGGCCCCGGTGCCACGCGGGCCCAGTGCGAGCGCCGCCCTCCCCGCGGCCGTCAATCGAGGCACCGGCGCGGTTTCCGCGCGTGCCGTGCCGCAGCCGCAGGCGGC
>JASHUX010000027.1 GCA_030039775.1 Alphaproteobacteria bacterium
GAAAGCGCCGCAAAAATAAGCGAGGTCGTACGATAACGTTTTCTCGGTGAAGCGCGCGCGGCGCAGATAAACCCACACCGCTCCAGCGGCCATGCCAAACATGGCAAGACTGATGATGAGGAACGCCAAATAATACCAGAGCACGACCGACAAAATTCGTGTCTGCACGATTTGCAGCATCAGAATGGCGGCTGCAATTAGGAAAGCACCACCGTAAAAGCGTGCCCGGTACATGACGGCCTCGTCGCGGATCCTTGTTCTCTTTGCGAATGTTCTCGTACTCTGGTTAGGTGAATAAGAGGTAACCATCCATCGATCGGCCGTTCCGCAGGGTGTCGACCGCGAGTCGTTGCAACGGATCGCGATCGGAAATACGAAAATGACAACGCTCCCTGTGTGGATGTTTGCCGACCGCGCGGCATCGGCGTAGCCTTGCGGGCCAGGCAAGGGAGATCGGCGTCATGAACGAAACGACCAATCTGTCACGCCCCACGACGGGTGCGATGAAACTCGCGGTCGCGCGCAAGAAGGCGCCTGTGTTCATCAAGGGCCGTCGCGATTTCTTCAAGTATCGCGAACTCGGCGTCACCGACGCCACCGGCGGCTTGATGCGGGCGCAAATTACGTCGGCCAGTCAGGGCCTCTCGCGGCCGACCGGCTGGCACTACCACGCCTGCGAGGCGCAATTCGTCTACATGCTGGAAGGCTGGCTCGAGCTCGAGTTCGAGACCGGAGAAAAGTGCCGTCTTGAGGCCGGCGATTCCGTCATGATCCCGGGCGGTATGAAGCACCGGGAAACCGCGACCTCCGAGACGATGGAGCTGCTTGAGATTTCGCTGCCCGCCGAGATGGGCACCGTCGCCTGCGATCCGCCGCAATAGTCGCGGCGGCCGGGCTTGCGGCGACCCGGCGAAACCGGCTATGCCGCTGTCATGAACGACGCCGTGCACAAGGGATTGTTGCCGCAAGGCTTGCGCGACCTCTTGCCGCCGCAGGCCGAAGCCGAGGCGGCGCTGGTCGAGCGCTTGATGGCGGTGCTCGCCGGCAACGGCTATGAGCGCGTCGAGCCGCCGCTGGTCGAGTTCGAGGACAATCTGCTATCCGGCGCCGGCGCGGCGATGGCGCCGGAAACCTTCCGCCTGATGGACCCGGTGTCGCAGCGCATGATCGGCGTGCGCGCCGACATGACGCCCCAAGTGGCGCGGATCGCGGCGACGCGGCTCGCCAAGGCGGCGCGGCCGCTGCGTCTTTCCTATGCCGGACAAGTGTTACGGGTGAAGGGCGGTCAGCTCAATCCCGAGCGGCAATTGGGCCAGGTCGGCGCCGAATTGATCGGCTCGGACGACGTCGCGGCCGACGTCGAAGTGCTGACTGTCGCCGCCGAGGCGCTGGCCGCTGTCGGGCTTACCGGCGTCTCCGTCGATCTGACGTTGCCGCGGCTGGTGCCGCTGGTGTGCTCGGCGCTCGGCCTCGACGCGGAGCGGACGGAGCGGGTGCGCGCGGCGCTCGATCACAAAGACGCGGCGGCGGTCGCGGCCGTCGGCGGCAAGGCGGCGACGCTGCTGGGCAAGCTGCTCGCCGCCGCCGGCACGGCCGACAAGACCCTGAAGACGCTGACCGGCTTCAAACTGCCCGACGAGGCCGCGGCCGAGCTCGCGCGCCTCGCTACCGTCTGCAAGGAAGTAAAGGCTCGTACGCCGGCGCTCACCATGACCATCGATCCGGTCGAGAATCGCGGCTTCGAATATCACACCGGCATCAGCTTCTCGTTTTTCACCGGCAAGGCACGCGGCGAGCTGGGCCGCGGCGGGCGATATCGCGCCGGCAACGGCACCGGCGAGCCGGCGACCGGCTTCACCATCTATTCCGACCGCGTGATCGAGGCGCTGCCGCGGCCGGCTCCGCCGCGGCGTCTCTATGTACCGGCGGGCAGCGAGGCCGCGCTGGTGCAGCGTCTGCGCGGCGAAGGCTGGGTGACGGTGGCGGGGCTCGGCTCAGGCTCGGACAAGGTCGAGGCGAAGCGGCTGCGCTGCGGTCACTCGCTGACCGGCGGCAAGATCGTCGCGGTCGACTGAAACACGACGCGGCGCGCGGGTTCCCGCGCGAAATAGAGCAAGCTCAACCACAACACCACGACCAGCACGAGATGCGTGCAGGTCGCCGCCATCGCGGCGCCGGCCGCGCCGTAGCGCGGCACGAGGAGAAGGCACAGCCCGACATCGACCGCCGGCAGCAGCAACTGGATGAACGAGCGATAGCCGACATGGCCGCCGCTGATGATCGCGTCCGCGGCAAGGTAATAGAGGGCGTACAGCACCGGCAGCGGCGCCAGCAGCAGCAGGCTCGGCCCGATGCTGTCGTAATTGTGGCCGATGACCAGCGTTGCGAAGGTCGACGCGACCGCGACCCCGATCCCGGCGACGCCGCCGAGCGCGACCCCGACCGGCACCAGGCTGCGCGCGAAGGCGAAGCTGCCGCGCGTGCCGTGCGCACCGCGTTGGAAGAAGCGCACATAGGTCGAAAAGATCAACGCGCGTACCGGCACTGCGGCAACATCGGCGATGCGGAACGCGGCGGCGTACAGCCCGGCCTGCCCGAGGCCCGACAAGGCGACGACCAGCGGCTTGTCGATGTCGCGAAAGCCGACGAAGCTGCCCATCTGCAGCGCGAAGAAGCCGCCGTCCTTCCAATCCTTGATGCTGAAATGCCACACCGGCCGGCCGAGCCGCAGGAAGATCAGCGCCATGCTCGCGCCGCCCGCCAGCAATGTGGAGGCCATGTAGAACCAGGCCCAGGACAACGGCGTGGCATGAACCGTGGTGGCGCTCCAAATCACTGCCGCGATCGCGCGAAACAGGTAAAGCAGGACGCCCAGCACGGCCATGTCGCGGCCGCGCTCGAAGGCTTGAAAACAGTTAACGGCGAAGTAATTGGCCCGCGCCAGGATCACTTCGGTGCAGACCACGAGCGCGATCGTCAGCCCCGAAATTTCGGGATTGAGCAGGAAGCGGAAGGCGAGGGACGCGGCCGCCGCGAAGGCGGGCGCGGTAATGAAATAGTAAATGAGCGCGTTGCCGAGGGCCGGGGCAAAAGCGGCGCGGTCGGTCGCGACGATGCGGATCAGGAGCTGGTCGGCGCCCCAGCCGGAAAACGCGGCGACGATGGTGGCGAGGGCGGAGACGCTGATGAACGCGCCGTAATAGTGGGCGCCCATCGTCCGCGTCACGGCGATGAAATAGACCGCCTGCAGCGCGATCTGGATGCCGATGCCGACCGTGAGGACGCCGGTATTCCCCGCAATAGTCGAGCGGAACAGCATCTTGCCGGGGCCGAATTGTAATAATTTGTTGATCATTTTGCCCTAAATCGAAGGCCAGTGGCCGCAGCCTATTGGTTTTTCTTTAACTAACCGATAACGAAACCCCCCGCGACAAGGATTCGAGCTCGATCACGGTTAAAGTCAGCGTGGTGGTTGTGACCTTCTACCGCGAGCAATTCCTGCGCCGGACCTTGTGGAGTTGTCTGGCGCAACGCGACATCGATCTCGGCGAGGTCGAGCTGATCGCCGTCGACGGCTCGCCGACCGGTTCGGCGCGCGACGTTGTCGCCGACATCGCGGAAGCGGCCCGGCCGCTCGGCGCGACCGTGCGCTACGTCCATGAGCCGCGCCCGGGCATCTCCCATTCCCGCAACGCCGGCATTCATGCCGCGGCGGCGGAGCTGGTCGTCTTCATCGACGACGATGAAGAGGCTGAACCGCATTGGCTGGCCCGGCTGGTCGATTGCCAGGCGCGGTTCAACGCGGATGTTGTGGTCGGCCAGGTCTATCCGATGTTCGAGCTCGACCGCGCGTCGCGCGATCCGTTTTGGCGCTGGTACTTCACCGCGGATTCGCGCCAAGCCACCGGCGAGATCGCCCGATGGGGCGCGCCCGGCACGCACAATTGCCTGATCGTGAAGCGGACCTGCTGCGTCGTGGACGAGCCGTTCGATCCCGCGCTCGGACTCACCGGCGGCGAAGACACGCGTTTTTTCTTCGGCGTCGCGGCGCGCGGCGGCAAGGTCGTCTGGTGCGCCGACGCCATCATCAACGAGTTCGTGCCGGCGGCGCGCTCGCGCTGGTCCTATGCGCTGCACCGGCAGCTTCGCGAGAGCCAATTGCACATGCAGGCCTTTTTCTGGTCGGGCCGGCCCAACATTAAGAGCTTGGCCTGGTGGACGGCGATCGGCTTCGGCCAGATCGCGGTGTACGCGCCGCTGACCTTGTTGTGCGCGGTGTTCGACCGTTCGCTGGCGATGAAATGCAGCACCAAGCTCGCCGGCGGCATCGGCAAGCTGTTTTGGTTCCCCAGCCTGACCTTGATCGGTTACGGCGACCGCACCGCGCAACCAGCGGCGAGGGTCTGAGCCATGCGCCGTATCAGCGTCCAGATCATGACCTTTCACCGCGACGCCGGCCTCCGCCGCGCGGTCCGCAGCGTGCTCGCGCAGCGCGGGATCGATCCGCGCACGGTCGAAATCCTCATCGTCGATAATTCGGCCGAGGCGTCGGCGCGCTCGATCGCGGCCGGTCTTGCCGCAATCGGCGAGCCCGCCGGCTACACTGTTCGCTGCGTCAACGAAACCCGGCCCGGCATCGCCGAGGCACGCAACGCCGGCATCCGCGACACCGATTGCGAGCTGGTCGCCTATATCGACGATGATGAAGAGGCCGAGCCCGATTGGCTCGCCAGCATGCAGGCCGTGCTCGACAAGTTCGGGTGCGACGCGGTGTGCGGCCCGGTGCTGCCGATCTTCGAGGATGGCCGTCCGCCGAACGATCCGTTCTGGGCCTGGATTTACGATTACGACGCCAAGGTGCCGTCGGGCGGGACGTTCCGCGCCACCGGGACCGGAAATTGCCTGTTCTATCGCACGCGCTGCTGTCCGAGCGACACGCCGTTCGATCCGGCGCTGGGCCTGACCGGCGGAAGCGACACGCGCTTCTTCCACACGCTCGCCGCCGCGGGCAAACGCGTGCTGTGGTGCGCCGAGGGCATTGTTCACGAGTACGTGCCGGCGTCGCGCACCAAGCTCGCCTACGGCCTGCGCCGCCGCATGCGCCAAAGCCAGTTGTTCCAGCAGACCCACGCCTGGAGCGATCCGCCCGACCGGACGGCGATCGCGAAATGGATGGCGATCGGGGCGGCGCAGATGCTGGTCTACTCCGGCTTGAGCGCGGCCTGCTGGTATTGGGACCGGTCGCGCGCCAAGCGTTATCTAGCCCTGGTTTACGGCGACATGGGCAAAGTGTTCTGGACGCCGCGATTCACGGCGTTGAACTACGGCTCGCGCGTCCGCGCGTCCTGATTCATTCGATCAACGCAGCGTTGCGCCGGCTCGGGTTGCGCCGGCCGCGATGTTGCGCCCATAAAGGGCCGGTCCCGCTTCGCCAGCCCGAAAGCCTGCTTTGCCCGATTCGTCGTCGTCTCCCGCCGCGTCCGCTTTACCGCCGGCCGTTCTGAGCCAGCGCGATATCTATCGCGTGTTGTCGGGCGTGCTGCTCGGCATGTTCCTCTCGGCGCTCGATCAAAGCATCGTCGCGACGGCGCTGCCGGCGATGGGCCGTGCGCTCGGGGGCCTACAGGACCTGTCGTGGATCGTCGCGATCTATCTTCTCACCTCGACGGCGTCGACGCCGATCTACGGCAAGCTCGGCGATCTCTACGGCCGGCGTCTGATGATCATGATCGCGATCGCCGTGTTCGTCATCGGCTCACTGTTCTGCGGCCTGGCGCAAACCATGGCCGAGATCGTCGCCGCCCGCGCGCTTCAGGGCATCGGCGCGGGCGGGCTGTTGAGCTCGTCGCAATCGGTGATCGCCGACATCATCGCGCCGCGCGAGCGCGGCCGCTATCAGGCCTATTTCAGCGGCATCTATGCCGTCGCCACGGTCGCGGGCCCGGTGGTCGGCGGCTTGTTCGTCGATCATCTGAGCTGGCGCTGGGTGTTCTGGATTAATCCGCCGCTCGGCATTGCCGCGTTCCTCTTATGCCGCCACGCGCTGCGGCTTTTGCCGGTGCCGCATATCCGCCGACGGATCGACGTCACCGGCGCCGCGCTGCTGATCGCGGCGGTGAGCTGCTGGCTGTTCGTGCTCAGCTCCGGCGGCCGGCAACTAAGCTGGACCTCGCCGACGATGGCGACGCTGATCGCCGGCGGGCTGCTGTTCGCCGCGCTCTTTGTCGTGCAAGAGCGGCGCGCGCCCGAGCCGATCCTGCCGCCGCGTCTCTTCGCCAATTACGTCGTGCGCCAAGCCTGGCTCGCGAGCTTCGTCATCACCATGGCGCAAATGGCGACCGGTATCTTGATGCCGAGCTTCCTGCAATTGGTGATCGGGGTCAGCGCCGGCCAGTCCGGCGTGATGATCCTACCGATGATGGTGGGCACGTTCGTCGGATCGTTCAGCGCGGGCCGCATCATGCGCCGCACGGGACGTTATCGTCCGGTGGCGCTGACGGCGATCTGCCTTGGGGTGTGCGCGCAATTGCCGCTCGCTTTCGAGGCGCAATCGATGTCGCTGCCGGTCATTCTCGTCACTATGGTGCTGGTCGGTCTGGGGTTCGGCCCGACCTTTCCGGCGATGATGGTGGCGGGTCAGAACGGCGCCGAGCTCCGCGACCTCGGCATCGTCACGTCGATGATCGCGTTCTTCCGTACGCTCGGCGGGTCCTTCGGCATCGCGATCTTGTGGTCGATCCTGATCGGCACCTTGTCCGCCGAGCTTGCGTCGGTGCATGCGAGCGCGCTGGGCGACGCCATTCTCGGTCATGCCGGCGGCGGAGTCGCGTCGTTGCCGGAGGCGTCGCGAGTAGTGCTGGCGCCGGCGCTGGCCCATTCCTACCGCTTGGTGTTCTTGACCAATGCCGGAATCTGCGCGATCGCCGCGGTGTTGCTCGCGACGATGCGGGAAAAACCGCTGCGCGACGAATCGGCGTTCTCGATTCGCCAACGCGCGGCGGAATAACAAAGGCGCGCCGAAGAAAATCGTCTTGGCCCGCGAAGGCGGGCCATCCACGAATTTTGGACCACCAAGGCACAAAGACACCAAGTTCTTCGTGTCTTGGTGTCTTGGTGGTTAGATCTTCAAATTTATTCGTGGATGTTCCGGCCAAGCCGAGGCAAGACGAATTAGGAGAGTCTTCGGCGGTGCTTTCGCAGGGACGACGAAATGGTCTTAGACTGAAGCAATGGACGTAATCGAGCGCGAGCCGACGATCGCGCCGCCGCAGCGGGCGGCGCCGCTCACGCACCGCGAGATCATGACCACGCTCTACGGCTTGCTCTTGGGCATGCTGTTGGCGGCGCTCGACCAGAACATCGTAACCACCGCCGTACCGGCGATTGCCGCTGATCTCGGCGGCTTCGAGCATCTGTCGTGGATCTTCGCCGGTTATCTTCTCACCACCACGGCCTCGACGCCGATCTACGGTAAGATCAGCGATCTTTACGGCCGCGGTCCGATCCTGATGATCAGCATCGCGCTGTTCGTCGCGAGCTCTGTTTTTTGCGCGCTGGCGCAGGACATGGGTCAGCTCGTGGCGGCGCGCGCGCTGCAAGGACTGGGCGGCGGGGGCATGGTGAGCGTGACGCAGGCGCTCATCGCGGACATCATCGCGCCGCGCGAGCGCGGCCGGTATCAAGCCTATTTTGCCGGCGTTTGGGCGGCGGCGAGCGTCGCGGGCCCGATGATCGGCGGGTTTTTCGTCCAGTACCTGACCTGGCGGTGGGTGTTCTGGATCAATCTGCCCATCGGCGCGCTGGCCCTCATCTTGTGCGCCCGCGCTTTCCGCAAATTGCCGAAGCCGCGCCTGGCGCGGCGCGACATCGATTATTGGGGCGCCGTGTTGCTTACCCTGTCGGTGACGGCGCTCCTGCTGGTCAGCACCTGGGGTGGGTCGATCTTCCCCTGGTTCTCGACCGAAGTTCTGAGCATGCTCGCGGTCGGGCTGGTCTTTTTGGTGCTGTTTCTGCTGCAGGAATTTCGCGCGCTCGATCCGATCTTGCCGACGCGCCTGTTTGCCAGTTCGATCTTCAACCTCGCCAATGCGGTCAGCTTCATCGTCGCAATCTCGATGTTCGGCGGGCTGGTGCTCCTGCCGGTGCAGATTCAGCTCGTGCTCGGCATCAGCCCTGGCAGCACCGGCCTCATCATGACCCCGTTGATGAGCGGC
>JASHUX010000186.1 GCA_030039775.1 Alphaproteobacteria bacterium
GACGGAATTGTATCGCGGTCTCATTACCCACCCGAGTGGAAATGGTCATAAATCTTTTTGGCGACGTTCTTGCTGATGCCCTCAACCCGCTCGAGATCGGGCAATCCAGCCCGAGCCACGCTGCGGGCGGAACCGAAATGATGCAACAGCGCCTTCTTACGCCGCGCGCCGATGCCGGCGATCTCGTCGAGCGGCGAGACGCCGATCGCCTTGGTGCGGCGCGCGCGATGCGACCCGATGGCAAAACGATGCGCCTCGTCGCGGAGGCGTTGGAGGAAATACAGCACCGGGTCGCGCGGCTCGAGGCTCATCGGTTCGTGTCCGGCGCGGAAGAAGCGTTCCCGCCCCGCGTCGCGGTCCGGTCCCTTGGCAATGCCGACGACGGCAAGATCGTTGATGCCGAGATCGGCCAGCACCGCGTTCGCCGCGGTCAGCTGCCCGGCGCCGCCGTCGATCAGTAACAGGTCCGGCCACGTGCCGCTCTCGCGCGCCGGATCTTCCTTGAGCGCGCGCGAGAAGCGGCGCGTCAACACCTCGCGCATCATGGCGTAGTCGTCGCCGGCGGTCTCGACCTCGCGGATGTTGAACTTGCGATAGGCGTTCTTCATGAACCCTTCCGGCCCGGCAACAATCATGCCGCCGACCGCGTTGCTGCCCTGAATATGGGAATTGTCGTAGACCTCGATGCGTTTCGGCGCCGCCTCAAGGCCGAACGTCTCCGCCACGCCTTGCAACAACTTCTGCTGGGCCGAGCTTTCCGCCAGACGCCGGCCCAAGGCCTCGCGGGCGTTGACCAGCGCCTGCTCCACCAATTGCCGCTTGTCGCCGCGCTGCGGCACTTGCAGCTCCGCGCGGCGCCCGGCACGCTCTGCCAGCGCCGCCGCAATCAAGTCTTCATCGGCCGGCGACTCGCTCAGCAGGATCAGCTTGGGCGGAATCTTGTCCGAATAGAATTGACCAAGGAATGCCGCGAGAATGTCAGCGAGTTCTAGGTCGCGGGCATGCGCGGGATAGTACGGCCGGTTGCCCCAATTCTGACCACCGCGGAAGAAAAACACTTGGATGCAGGTCTGCCCGCCGGCTTGGTGCGCCGCAATGACATCCGCATCGCCGAGTTCGCGAATATTGATGTCTTGATGGCCCTGGATCTGGGTCAGCGCGCGGATGCGGTCGCGCACCGCCGCCGCCGCCTCGTAGTGCTGCGCCTCGGCAAGCGTCTGCATCTCCGTGGCGAAGCGCTGCTGCACGTCTGCGCTGCGACCGGCGAGAAAATTTCGGGCGTCGTCGACCAGCTTGGCATAGCCGGCCTGGTCGATCCGCCCGACACACGGCGCACTGCACCGCTTGATCTGATAAAGCAGACACGGCCGCGTGCGGCTGGCGAAGATGCTGTCACTGCACGAGCGCAGCAGGAACGCGCGCTGCAGGGCAATGAGCGTGCGGTTAACCGAGCCCGCAGAGGCGAATGGGCCGAAGAAATCGCCGGCGCCGTCATGGCCGCCGCGATGCTTAGTCAGAAGCGGAAAGTCGGTGTCGCCCGTGAGATGGATATACGGGAACGACTTGTCGTCCCGCAGCACGATGTTATAGCGCGGCTCCAAGTGCTTGATCATGTTGCTTTCCAGCAACAGCGCTTCGACCTCCGTGTGGGTGAGGACCACTTCAAGCTTGCGGGTCTCGGCCACCATGCGCTGGAGCCGGTGCGGCAGCGCCATGAAATGAGTGTAGTTGGCGACCCGCGCCTTCAAGCTGCGGGCCTTGCCGACATAGAGCGCGTCGCCCCGCGCGTTCAGCATTCGGTAAACTCCGGGCGACGGCGGCAGCGTGGCCAATGCCGCGCGTATTACGCCGAGACCTTGCGCCCCCGGTCCGGCCCCAGTCGCCATTTCGTTGTCGTCAGGTAATGATTCGTCCATCACACCGGGGCTTTCGCGGATATCCACGAAATCTGTGGATAAATCTGTTGGCAATCGCCTGCGGCAAGGCGCCACGCCAGCAAAAACCTTACATTTCGATGACCTGCATAAATTATGGGCATAAAACTAAGTTGCTGAAATAACGATATTTTTCACAGGATACGCACGGATATCTCAATAATGTTGCAGCCTTTTAACGTTGACTCGGACTATGAGGCGAGTTCCGCGTTTTGTGAACAAGTGGACTGCTGCTATCGCCGCGACTTTGGTGTGCCATGGATATGCCCAATATTTCCATGATTTAGCCATGTTGATTAAACCGCTCTATTTCAACTCCCACGATGGTGCCGTCAGAATAGATGTCGAGCTTCTCCACTCGAACCAACGCCGACCGAACGCGCCGGTCCCTAAGGCAAAGGCCGGCGATCCGCTCGGCCAGCGTCTCGACCAGGTTTATCCGACCGTGCTCTGTCAGCGACCTGATTTCGTCGATGATGTCGCTGTAGGACACGGTCGCCGACAATTTATCTTCGATGTTGCGGTCGCCATCGGCGACCGCAAGGGTCGCGTCGATCCGCACGCGCTGTTTCTTGCCGTGCTCATGCGGGAAGACGCCGATTTCGCAAGGCACGATGAGGTCGCGGATCAAAATATGGCGACTGCCTGCGCCACCACCACCGCTCACGACCGACCCCACAAAATTTCCTCGTAAACCTCGATCGTCTTTTGGGTCATGGCGTCGCGGCTGAAACGCCCGGCGACCGACGCGGTGGCGCGTGCGGCCAGCGCAGCGCGTTCGGCCGAGCTGAGCGACAAGGCTTCCTGCAGCATGCGCGCCAACGCCTTTGAATCGCCCGGCGGCGCCAGCCATCCTGTGATCCCCGCCACGACGATCTCGCCGGCACCGCCATGTTCCGTCGCGATGACGGGCCGGCCCATGGCCAAGCCCTCGGCGATGACGCGACCAAACCCTTCGGGTC
>JASHUX010000187.1 GCA_030039775.1 Alphaproteobacteria bacterium
TCTTCGCGGCCTTGGCTGGCTTCGCAGCGTCGGATTTTTTCTCCTCGGCCGTCGCCGCTTTCGCCGCCGGCGCCGCGGCCGTACCCGCCGCCCCGCCGAAGCCCTTGAAGCGCTTGTTGAAGCGCGCGAGCTGACCGCCCGAATCCAACAGGCGCTGCTGGCCGCCGGTCCAGGCCGGGTGCGATTTCGAATCGACGTCGAGGCGCAGCGTTTCGCCGGCCTTGCCGTAGGTCGAGCGCGTCTTGTAGCTGGTGCCGTCGGTCGTCACGATGGTGATCTCGTGATAATCGGGGTGGATTTTTTCCTTCATGGGCCTGCTCCGCCGCGAAAGCGCGGGTTATAGGGGGCGCGACCCGGCAAATCAAGAGCGCGCCCGCCGCTACGGCAAGCCTGGCGCGGAAGCACCAGCGCGGCGCACCGCACACCGCGCGCCGCCCGCCGCCGAAATCCTGTTTCCCCTGAAACAGTCCTGTTCCGTCTGTAAATTGGCTCCGTTCCGGAATTTCTAGATATAGTGGCCTCACCCCGCCCGATGTCACCCAAGCCCCGCCTCTTCCGCCTGTTATTTGCAGGAAATTCACAGGAGCCCACTCGACGCACTTGTCTGGTCCCACCACAAGACCCGAACATGAGGCCGCCCCGACCAATAGAACACACCGGGAACATCGTCAACCGTTTTTTACGTTCATTCTCGAATAACACACATACTTAGTTATTTGGAATTTTTAGCCGCTTGCGAGGCATTGGAGTTCGCATGCGCTGCACGAGGAAAATGCAAATGAGCGCGCTTTATTGAATGTGAGTGACAAGGAAGGCGAGCCACTGTGAGCGCGTCCAGACCAGAGCCCTCAAATCGAAACATGCACGCCGCCAGGGCGTCGAAACAGGACGAGTTTTATACTCAGCTTCCGGACATCGAGAAGGAGTTGCGGCACTATATCCGACATTTTAAGGGCAAGACCCGTCCTATGCAATTGTGACGATCCCAAAGTCAGCAACTTCTTTCACTACTTCCCGTACAACTTTGAAAAGCTGAGGCTGAAGAAGCTGATCACCACCTGTTACAAAAACTGCAACGCTGATCTCTTCAGCAAACATGCGGCCGAAAAGGGAAGACGTTTCAGTTGGACGAAATGGAGGGCGACCATATTAAGCCCTGGCGCGAGGGTGGGAAAACCATTGCGGCGAATTGCCAAATGTTGTGCAAGGACGACAACCGACGAAAGGGGGGAAATTAAAACTCCCCCTTGGGCTTTTTGTCGTCGCCGGGGAGGACCAGGCGGGCCTTGGGGTCGCCGACCCACGGCGCCTCGTGGCGGAACCAATGCGTGATCTGCATCGTCTTGAAGCGCCAGCGCCCGTCCTCCTTGGCGCAGGTCACGTCCCAATGCACCAACAGGAAAATGTGAAAGCTGTTGTCGGTCTGGTCGAGGCGCGTCACCGAGCATTGCACCTTGGCGCGGATCAGGCCGCCGCCGGCGCGCTCCATCAGGAAATTATGCGGATGATGCTGGCGCCCCATGAAAGCGTGCGGCCGGCGGAACCATAGGTTCGGCAGCATCGCGCGGATCGCGTCCCGCCCCTCGTACCGCGTCGGCGGAAAATGCTCGAGCCAGCCGTCGCGCGTGAAGCACTCGACATAGCCGTCGGCGTCGCCGGTGTTGAGCGACCAGCAGTAATTCGCGAACAGCTCCTGAATGTCGAGGCGCTCCTCGACGGAAAGGCCCGATTGCGCGGCCAGCATGGCGGTCATGGTTTGTGTCTCCCGTGGCGCTTTGTTGCGCCGCTTCATAGCATTTTTTCCATCTCCTCGTTGAGGAGACGATTTCCGCGCAACTGATGCAGAACGGCCACACCTGCGGCCCACAGCCTTGCGCGCCAGACTTCCGGGCT
This sequence comes from Alphaproteobacteria bacterium, assembly GCA_030039775.1. Classification (GTDB taxonomy): domain Bacteria; phylum Pseudomonadota; class Alphaproteobacteria; order ATCC43930; family CGMCC-115725; genus JAATGI01. The sequence goes on from JASHUX010000187.1 coordinate 1,894, forward strand.
GAACTGGTCCACGATCCAGACGCTATCAAGGTTCGTTGGTTTGCCCATGACGACAACCTCATTTAGCAATTCGCCGACTCTCAGTCTGGCTTCGCCCAAATCATCGGCTTCAACCAGTCCGCCGTCGACGATGAGTTTGCGCTTAGGCCATCGCGCGCACTCGTTTCCTTATACCCACCGGCGCACCCGACGAATATAGGCGACGTAGGTATTGCCGAACTGCCGGCCCATTTTGGCCTCTTCATACGGGATATGCACAAAATTTGCGGTAGCAAAGAGAGCGACGGGTGCAACAAACATTGGCCAGGCGCCGATCCAAAACGCGATTCCGAGCGTTATGACCACGAGGCCAAGGTACATGGGGTTCCGCGTGAAACGGTATGGGCCGTCGATAACCAATTTGGTGTTCGTCGGTGAGGTTGGGTCCACTTCTGTACCCTCCCGGCGGAATAACCAGATCGCCCAGGCGGGCATGATCGCGCCGAGGACGATGAGGATTATTCCCAGTGGCGGAATTGGCAAACCAGATACTCTCGGCCACTCTAGAAGCCAACTTACTGCCGCTGCGAGCAGAGCAAAGATCAAGGCCCAGATTGGGGGCGGAAGCTTCAGCATTTAAGCACTCCAAATTCTGGGCTAACGCTCCCCCGGCGCCACATCAACGGCCAGTATCACGGCGAGACGACGTGTCGCGCTCATCCCTCGGGTATCCCGGCCTTGCGCAGTCCCTCGACGACGCGCTGGCGCTGTGCAAGATAGGTGGGATTGTCCGTTCTGGCAGCGTTAAGGTAGCGGCGGATGCTCGTGTTTGGGCTAAGGGCCAACATAATTTTGGCCTCTTGTCGTGCTTCCTCCTGCCGGCCCAGCATTGCCAGCGTCGCCGTCATGACATTGTGCGCCCCCGGATAAACGCTGTTCGCCTCGATCGAACGCCTGAGCCAAACCAACGCTTCCTCATCGCGGCCAAGAAGAAATTTTGCCGAGCCGGCGACGGCGCACCACGCATAAAGAAAGACGTCACGAGGACTGAGACGAAGCAATTGCTCGATATGCGCCTCCACTTCCTCGCATCGGCCACCGAATAGCTTCGCTACCGAAATCGCCAAATGCCCCATAACATGGTTCGGATCTAGTTTGAAGGCGTGTTCGCCTTCGGCAATGGCAGCAGCCGTGCGATTGGAGCTCGCGTAGATAATTCCCAGTGCCGAGTGAACCGCAGCGTTGTCAGGGGCGACGGCATGCGCGCGGATGGCCATCTCCTCGGCGGCCAAGACCAACGACGCATTCTGATCTCCGCCAAAATTGTTGCCAGCCGCGATGCCGAGCAGCGATGCTAGACCAATCATTGCATCGACGTTTGCTGGATCGAGCACCAGCGATTGTTCGAACAGTGCACGCGCTTCAGCGACGTTTGCGTGATTAAAACCGCGATTGATCGTCGCTTGTGCGCGAAAATAACAGTCCATGGCATCGAGGTTGACCGCATGCTCGGCCCGCCGCGCTTCGGCGGCGATAAATTGAGCGTTAAGTGAATTGGCCAGGCGCGAGACGATTTCATCTTGCATCTCGAAGAGATCGCCATAGTCCCGGTCGAACCGATCCGCCCAGAGATGAGCGCCTGATTCCGCATCAATGAGTTGCACGCTGATGCGAATGCGACTGCCGGCGCGTTGAATACTTCCTTCCAGGACATATCGGACGTTGAGCTCGCGCCCAATTTGCCTCAGGTCGACCGACTTACCCTTGTAGCTGAATGCCGTGTGTCTGCCGATGACAACGCTGTTGCGGATGCGTGACAGGTCAGTGGTAAGAGATTCCGTTACGCCGTCGACAAAATATTCCTGCTCAGGATCGCCGCCGAGATTAGCAAAGGGCAGTACGACGATGGAGAGGCGCGGTGGTGCCGAAGATGGGGTCGCCGGAGCAATAGGCTGCTCTTTGAGCCTGCGTGTGTTCGTGGTTTCTGGGTCAATCGCGAAAACCCTTACCGGCCGGGCGATATTCTTCAGTTCCCTGCTGCCGAGATCAGTGAACGTTTTGTCGATCTTGCCTTCGACTTGGTCGTAGGCGGCGCGAGAGATGCAAATGCCGCCGGGTGCACAGATGCCTTCGATCCTTGCCGCAATGTTTACCCCGTCACCCAGTAAATCGCCGTCGCCGTCGACCATGACGTCGCCGAGGTGAATGCCAACTCGAAACTCGATCCGTTTTTCCGGCACAAGGTCGGCGTTATGACGGGTCATGCCGCGCTGCACATCGAGCGAGCAACGCACAGCGTCGACCACGCT
>JASHUX010000188.1 GCA_030039775.1 Alphaproteobacteria bacterium
GGCGTCAATCTCATTGCCGATCTGCTTTACCGGCTCCTGGACCCGCGCGCGCGATGATCGCCGATCTCGACATGGGCGTGACCGCGCGCCGCCACCCAATGGCCGTGACGGGCGCGGCGATCGTCCTCATCGTTGCGGCGATCGCGATCCTGGCGCCGTTACTCGCCCCGTACGCGCCGAATGCGCAAAGCCTGGCCGATCGTTTGCAGCCGCCCAGCGCCGCGCATTGGTTCGGCACCGACGAGCTTGGGCGTGACATTCTCTCGCGACTGATCTTCGGCGCGCGGGTCACGCTCGGTATTGTCGCGCTGGTATCGGTGGTGACTGCGCCAGTGGGCCTCTTGCTCGGTTGCACCGCCGGTTATTTCGGAGGCTGGGTCGAGGCGACGCTGATGCGCGTGACCGACGTCTTCCTCGCCCTGCCGCGTCTCATCCTCGCGCTGGCTTTCGTCGCGGCGCTGGGTCCGGGGATCGAAAATGCGGTGCTCGCCATCGCTGTCGTGTCGTGGCCACCTTATGCGCGCGTCGCCCGCGCCGAGACACTGGCGTTGCGCCGCGCCGAGTTCATCGACGCGGCGCGTCTCGCCGGCGCGTCGGGCGGCCGCATCGTGCTGCGCCACATCATGCCGCTGTGCCTGCCGTCGATGATCGTGCGGATGAGCCTCGACATGGCCGGTGTGGTCCTGATCGCGGCGGGTCTGGGCTTTCTCGGCCTCGGCGCGCAGCCTCCGACGGCGGAATGGGGCGCGATGATCGCGACCGGACGGCAATACATGCTCGACCATTGGTGGGTTGCAGCGATGCCCGGCATCGCCATCGCGGTGCTCAGCCTCGCCTTCAACCTCTTGGGCGACGGGCTGCGCGATTGGCTCGACCCGAAGCAACGATGAGCGACCTTCTCGCCGTTTCCGATCTGAGCGTGTGCTTCGGCGATCGCGCGGCGGCGCGGGACGTCTCGTTCGTGATGGGCCGCGAGCGCGTCGGCATTGTCGGCGAATCCGGCGCCGGCAAGTCGATGCTGGGCCGCGCGATCATGGGCCTGTTACCGCCCGGCGCCGCGATGACCGGCCGTGTCCGTTTCGACGGCGCCGACTTTTCGCCCGAGATGCGCGGCAAGCGCATTGCGCTGGTGCTGCAGGACCCGCGCTTTTCGCTCAATCCCGCCATGCCGGTCGGCGCCCAGATCGCGGAAGTGCTGCGCGCGCATCGCAGCCTGTCCGCGCGCAACGCCGAGACCGAAGCATTGCGCCTGCTCGACGCCGTCCGCATACGCGATGCGGAGCAGGTCTATCGCCGCTATCCGCATCAGCTCTCGGGCGGCATGGGGCAGCGCGCCATGATCGCGATGATGCTGGCGCCCGACCCCGATCTGCTGATCGCCGACGAGCCGACTTCGGCGCTCGACGCCAGCGTCGCGGGCGGCATCCTGTCTCTGCTCGACGCCGAGGTCGCGCGGCGCGGCATGGGCATTCTGCTCATCAGCCACGATCTCGACCTGGTCGCCACGTTCTGCGACCGCGTTATGGTGATGAAGGACGGCGAAATCGTCGAGACGCTGCCCGCGCGCGATCTGGCCGCTGCGCAACACTCTTACACGCGCCAGCTCCTGGCGGCGCGGCTGAAACTCGAGGCATGATCGAGGCGCGCGACATCACGGCGCGGCACGGCGACGCCGTCGCCGTCGACGGCGTGTCCTTCGCGGTCGAGGACGGCGCCTCGTTCGGCATCGTCGGCGAGTCCGGTTCGGGGAAGTCAACATTGTTGCGCGTTATCGCCGGACTACATCGTGACTGGTCCGGCCAACTCGCAATCGCGGGGCAAGGGCAGAGCCGCGTTCGCCCGCGCAGCTTCGGCCGCACCGTGTCGCTGGTGTTCCAGGACCCTTACGGCTCGCTTCACCCCCGCCAGACCGTCGATCGCGCGCTGTCGGAGCCGCTGATCGTGCAGGGGATCGGCCGCGATCCCGAGCGCGTCCGCGCGGCGCTGCGCGATGTCGGGCTCGATGAAGCGCATCGCTTCCGCTATCCGCACCAGCTCTCGGGCGGTCAGCGCCAGCGTGTCGCCATCGCGCGGGCGCTGATGCTCGAACCTAGACTGCTCCTGCTCGATGAGCCGACGTCGGCGCTCGATGCCTCGGTGCAGGCCGATATTCTGGCGCTGCTGCGTCGGCTGCGGCGAGAGCATGCCATGACCTTTATCCTCGTGAGCCACTCGCTCGCGGTTGTGGCGGCGCTGTGCGAGCGCGCGGCGGTGATGCAGCAGGGCCGTTTCGTCGAGGAAGTCGCCGCCGACGATTTGCGCCGCGGCAATCTGCGCGATCCCTACGCGCGCGAGCTCTTTGAGGCGAGCCGCGGCTTTCGACGCGTCGCCGGCTGAGCCCAGCGCCGCTTGAGCTTTGCGCGGTTGGCCGCCAACCAATAGAGCGCGACGACGCAATGCGCATTGTCGATCGCGCCCGTCCGCATCATCCGCATCGCTTCGCGAAAGGGCTTGACCAGCACGCGGATGTCTTCGCCCTCGTCGGCGTTGCCATGAACGCCGCCGGCGCGACGTGAATCGACACGCGCGCAATAGATCGACACCCGTTCCGTCATCGCGCCGGTGCTGGGCAGGATGCGCTGGACGAAAACCAGTTCGCCGGTGACTTCGAGCCCGGCCTCTTCCTTTGCCTCCCGGCGCGCGACGTCTTGCTCGCTTTCGCCAGCCTTATCGGTCAGTCCCGCGACGGGCTCGATCTGCCAGCCGTTGCTCCCTGCCAGCATCGACGGCAGCCGAAATTGTTCGATCAGCACCACCGCGTCCCGGTCGGGGTCATAAAGCAGCAGTGCCACTGCCGCGCCCCGGTCCAACACCTCGCGGGCAACGGTCTTGCTCCAGCTCCCATCGAACTTGCGCTGGCGGAAGCGGTACTTGTCGAGCCGAAAATGCCCTTGGTAAAGGTTTGTTTTCCCAATGATTTTCACGTCGTTACGATTCATTTCAATCGGGCCCTTGATTTTCGATATGACTTCGATATATCTTAGTCTCGTTATATCGAAACTAGGAGAGTAACAAATGTTTCGTCATCACCGCATGGCCGCCTATTACGCCGAACAGTTCGGCCAGCGCCATGCTCATGGATTTTTTGGCCATCGTCACGGGCATTGGCGCGGCATGCGCGCCGGCCGGTTCTTCGACCACGGCGATTTGCGCTACCTCGTCTTGAAGCTGATCGCGGAGAAGCCGCGGCACGGCTACGAGCTGATCAAGGCGATCGAGGAGCAATTCGGCGGCGCCTATAGCCCGAGCCCGGGCGTGATCTATCCGACCCTGACCATGCTCGAGGATTTGGGCTATACGGTCGCGACCGCCGAGGGCAACAAAAAGCTCTATGCGATCACGCCCGAAGGCCAAGCCTTTCTCGACGAGAACAAGGCCCAGGTTGATGCCGTGTTCGACCGCTTGAAAGAAGCCGGCCAGACCTTCGGCGGCGGACGCGCCCCCGAAATCAGGCGCGCGGTGCACAATCTGCGATTGGCGCTCGCGACCCGGCTCGGCCGCGGCGCCCTGACCCAGGAGCAGGTGCTTGCTGTTGCCGCCGTGCTTGACAAGGCGGCCGCCGACATCGAGCGGATTTAGCCTGATCAGTCCGTCACCGTAACGGTGACGGTGTAGGGCGCCCTTTGCCCGTCCGGGCCGACGGATTCGTAGGATACGGTATCCGTGCCGACGAATCCCGGCGCCGGCTGGTAGACGATTTTCTTCCCAAACAGCAGCATGCCGGTGCAGTAGCCAGTATCGCCGGTTCGCAGCGTCGTTTTCGGCACGTCCGTGCGTTCCTCGACGACACGGACGGTGCCGTGCGCGGGCGGCTGCGTGATCACGATGGCGGTGCGCTGGGGCACGCACGGCGCGGTGTTCCAGTGACGGCCGAAGCCGATCACGGTCGCGGCGCCAGCCTCGGTCGATCGTGACACCGGCAAATTTTCCGCCGTTTGGGCCCATGCGGCACCCGTCAGCGCCGCCAGACCGATTGCGGCGCCGACGGCACGGGCGGCGCGGCGGGCGATCATGGCGATAGAATCTTTCCGGGGTTCATGGTGCGCTCTGGGTCGATAGCGTCCTTAACTCGCCGCATCAGCGAAAGTTCCAGGGCGGCCCGGTAATGCGCCAGCTCCTCGACCTTGAGCCGGCCGATGCCGTGCTCTGCGCTGATCGAGCCGTCCATGTCGGCGACGATGTCGTGGACGACGCGCGC
>JASHUX010000189.1 GCA_030039775.1 Alphaproteobacteria bacterium
CAAAAGGATCGCCAGCGCATCCGTGACCCAATAGACCGCGCGAAAGAGGAAGCGGAGCGCCCCATCGTCGGCCAGATAAAATCCGCCCCGATAGAACCAGCCGGCCGCCCACAGATCGATATGCGGGAAAATGCTGAATGCCAACGCGGCCAGCACCGCCAGCGCGGCGTAAATCGCCAGGCCGCGATATCGGCCCATCTAGGCGGCCCTGTCGAGACGCAGCGCCAAACGGCGTTTGATTTCGGCGGCGGCGCGCGCCGTATCGTCGGGCGGATCGTAGCGCCATTGCTCGATTGTCCCGGTGAACGGTCGCGTTGTGCCTGCGGCGCGCATCGCCTCGTGGAAGCGGTCGAATTTGGCCGAGCCGCCATCGAGATCGACGATATGAACCGGCTTTCCGGTCGCCGCCGCCTCGCTGATCATCGAGACGGAATCCGCCGTGGCCACGATAGCGTCCGCAGAGCCGAGCAAGCCGAAATAGGGATTGTCGCCGCCGCCGTCCCACAGGAATATTTTTCGGTCGGCCAGCCGCTCGCGCAGCAGCGTCACGACTTCCGGCGCCGTTCGGCGCGACGGCGTGATCGCGACGCCATATCCCCGATCGGCAAGCGTCGTAAGCTGCGCGGCAAACGTTTCGGCGCGCCCCCGCGTGACGCGATAGGCGCGATTGCTGCCGCCCAGCAGCACTGCGACCAAGGGGCGCGGCAATTCGCCGAACAAATAGGCAAACCGGGTGCTCTCCAGCGCCAACTTTTCCGGGGTGACACGATGCACCGCCCCGACCGTGTGAATGACGTTGGGGCCTTCGGTGCGGTCATGGGCCGGCACCACCATCAGATCGATCCGATCGCGGGCAAAATGCGGGTCCTGGACCTGAACCCAGAACGTGCCGCCGCCGCTCGCTCGCTTCACCGCGAGCGCCGGCGCCACGGAGTTGCGACCGCAGCCGACGACGATATCGGGCCATGGCGGCTCGAGCCGATCGCCATCGCCGCCCAATGCGGCCAGCGGCCGCAGCCACAATTGGGGCGGCAAACTGCGCCACGGCGCCCGCACGGCAAGCCGCTTTTCCACAACAGCCAAATTGAGCGCCTCGGCCAAGCCCATGACCTGACTGGCCATCCCCGGCTTGCCATCATGAAGCGCCCAGACGATCGACGGGTTTGGCATGTCTCGTAGTTCAGCGGTTTCGGGGAAGTGGCGGTTGCCGCCGTAAGATGTGTCGCGCGGTCGATCCTTTGCAATATAATTGCGCATGGGGGTAGCCCGAACATTGCCGAATCGCTCCATCGCCGAGACGATTCATTGACCAAAGGACACATCATGCGCCGCGTTAAACTCGATCGGATCGACCGCCAGATCCTGCATGACTTGCAGGAAGATGGGCGAATGACCAATGTCGAGCTCGCGAAGCGCGCGGGCATTTCCGCGCCGCCCTGCCTGCGCCGGATGCGGGCGCTGGAAGAAGCCAAAGTGATCCGCGGCTACCACGCCGACATCGATGCCGAGGAGCTGGGCTTCGGCGTCACGGTGTTTGCCTTGGTGGGGCTGCAAAGCCAGGCCGAGCCGGACCTTCGCGCGTTCGAGCAACTCACGCTCGGCTGGGGCGAGGTGCGCGAAACGCACATGCTCGCCGGCGAAACCGACTTCCTGCTGAAAGTCGTCGCGACCGACTGGGATTCCTACCAGCGCTTCTTGACCACGCGGCTGACCGCCGCGCCGAATGTCGCTCATGTCCGTTCGGCCTTGGCGATCCGCGCCGCCAAACAACTCTCTGGGGTGCCGATCGACGTCGACGCGAAACAGGAAGCCCCGGCCTAGCAATCGGCCACACCCATTGCTAACTGGTAGTGTTTGATGGCGCTCAGCATCGAAACCTTCAGCAACGTCCGCGGCGGCAACGCTTTTTTCAAAGCGGTGACGCATCCGCTTGCCGCCAAGGCGATGGCGACGTTGCGCGACCAGTGGCGCGATCGCACCGTTGCGATATTCGATCCCGATGGCGTCGCGGAAGCGCTTGGCGAGATCCACGATCTCGAGACGCTCAATCTCGCCGGCCTCTATGTTCAAGACATCACCGCGATCGGCCGCACAGCCCTCGGGCGCAAGGCGGAGCCGGTTACGGCGCTGCGTGACGCCGCGGCGGATGTCGTATTTGTCACGGCGTTCGATGCCGCACGCATCGTCGAGAAGCTCGGTTCGCTGCTGCCGCCAAACGCGGAGGTCCTAAGCCTCGACGCGATCCGCCTGCCCGATGAATTGCTGTCGAATCCCGGCCGCTATCTCGACGGGGTCAACTTCGCGACCAATTTCGTTTTTTTTCGCGACGCGGCCGGTTTCCACACCACGCTCTCGACCGGGAATTACTGGACCGGCTACGGCGCGAAGAACGTATGGCTGTGGTTGGCGCTGTACGATCGCGACGGTCGCGCGTTGGCGCAGTGGCGCGAAGAAGTGGCACCCGAGGGCGCGATCCTGCTCGACAGCCGCGCCATCCGCGCCAAGTTCGACCTGCCCGAATTCACCGGGCAATTATTTCTGCATGCCGTCGGCGTCGCCGGCCACGACGTCGTCAAGTACGCGCTCGACACGGATAGCGAGGGTGCGGCGGCGAGTCTGTCCTGCACCCACGACGCCAATTCGTGGCCTGCCGACTTCTACGCGGGCTTGCCCGCGCCCGATGCCGACGAGCGGGTGATGCTGTGGGTTCAGAATAGCTTGCCCTGCCCAATCCCGGCCGGCGCCGTGGGGATCAACCTGACGGGACACACGGAGTCGCGGCACCTCGACAAGCCGGTGCCGCCATTCGCGAGCGTGCCGATCGACCTCGGCGCGCTGTGGCCCGAGGCGCGCTGGCCCCAGCAATTCGAGGTGAGCGCCGGCAAGTATTTCGTCCGGCCGCGCTACGAAATCGAGCGCCGCGGCAAGCGCCGGATCGCGCACGTCAATGTCGAGCGCGGCGATTTACAGCCGGACCCAAAACTGCCCGAGCTCGGCAATATGCTCGGCAAGGGTTATTTGCTGCCGGCGCCGATCTTGCCGCGCGATCGGTGGCGCAGCATCGTCCAGCCGACGCCGATGGCGCGCGCGCAACACGAGCTGCCGGTCGCGCTCTTGCTCTATGACGCGTCGGGCAGGGAGGCGGGCCGCTTACCGCTGGGCCGGCTGCGGCGCGACGAGTCGATCGCGATCGATCTCGACGCCGCGCTCGACGGCATCGCGTTGCCGTCTGGTTATGGCCACGTCGAACTCGTTTATGATTTCGCCGACGGCGGCAGCGGCGACGGTTGGCTGCACGCCCTATTCCGCTATGAGCATCGCGCCAGCGGCCATCAGGCCGACACGAGTTTCGGCGCCCATATCTTCAATACGGCACTCACTTATCGCGACGAGCCGCAATCGTATTCAGGACGCGCGCCGGGATTGTCCACGCGGCTCTATCTGCGGCTCGGTAAAGCGCCGCACGACACGATCTGCCATGTCATCTATCCCGCGTCGACCCCGTGGCTGCCGGCCAGCACGACGGACTTGATCCTGCACGACCGAAACGGCGCGGAAGTAGCGCGAAAGCGCGTCGCTATTCCCTGCTCGGGCTCGCTGTTCTGGCGCTACGGCGAGATGTTCGACGCGACCGAACGCGATCGAGCCAAGGGGGGCGGCTTCGTTTTGATTCGTGACGTGACGTGCCGGCTTTTCGGCTATCATGGCTTGCTCGGCATTCA
>JASHUX010000190.1 GCA_030039775.1 Alphaproteobacteria bacterium
GCCGAGGAAAAGAACGCCCAGAAGAAGGCGAAGAAGAACATCACCTCCGAGGCGATGAACAGCAGCATGCCGTAGCGAAGGCCGAGCTGAACCACCTTGGTGTGGAAGCCGACAATGGCCTCGTGAACGACGTCGCGCCACCAAACGAACATGACGCCGAGCACGAACAGGGCCGCGAGAATCAGCAACCACGTGCCATAGCCGTGCATGAACAACACACCACCCGCGGCCATGAGACCGCCTGCCGCCGCGCCGACGATCGGCCAGGGCGACGGATCGACCAAGTGATAAGGGTGCTTGTGATGGACAGGCGGTTCGACGTGGTCGGTCATGCTGGCTCTCTTGCGAAAAGCGGAAATGCGGTCAATGGGGCCCTCCGGTACGCACCATGGCGAGGACATAGAACACGGCCACCAGCGCCAGCAGCACGATCAGCAGGGCGCGGTTGCGCGACCGTTGCCGTTTCTGCCGTTCGTCCACGATGATGACCGATCCCCCGTCCATCGCTCAGGTCACGACCCGGTCGACGATCAGGAACGCGAACAGTAGGAACAGGTAGAGCAGCGAGAACCGAAACATCGCCCGCGCCGCGCCGTCGTCGCGCCGGACCATGAGCCGCAAGGCGAGGGCGGTGAAACCCAGATTGAGGACAAGCGCCGCGCCGCCATAGACCCAGCCAACCGTGCCCATCAAAGTCGGTGCCAGCGAAATCGGCCACAGCAGCAGCGTATAGGCCAGGATCTGGAGGCGCGTGGCGCGCGCCCCCGCGACCACCGGCAGCATCGGAATCCCGGCCTTGGCATAGTCGTCGGCGCGATAAAGCGCCAGCGACCAGAAATGCGGCGGCGTCCAGAAGAAGATCAGCGCGAACAGAACCAGCGCCGGCCAAGCGATATCGCCTGTGACCGCGGCCCAACCGATCACCGGCGGAAAGGCGCCGGCGGCGCCGCCGATCACGATGTTCTGCGGCGTCCGGCGCTTCAGGCCGATCGTGTAGACGACGACGTAAAAGCCGATGGCGGCTGCCAACAGCAGCGCCGCGACGACGTTGATGGCGATGCCCATGATCAGGACGGACGCCGCGGCGAGGACGATGCCAAAACCAAGCGCTTCGCCGGGCGACATCCGGCCCGCTGGCAACGGCCGATCCTTGGTGCGCGTCATCAGCGCGTCAATGTCGCGCTCGTACCACATGTTGATCGCGCCCGCGGCGCCGGAACCGACCGCGATGCAAAGCACCGCGACGATCATCTGAACTGGGTGAAGATCGCCGCCCGGCGCCAGCAGCATTCCGATCGCGCCGGTGAACACCACCAGCGACATCACGCGGGGCTTCAAGAGGATCCAAAAGTCGCGCGGATCGGCACCCGCGCTCGATGCAGGCAAGGCCGTCGTTCGGAGGCTGATTTCGCTCACGCGGCGCTCGCGGCGGGCCGGACCATTGTCTCAGTGCGCCGGGGCCGGTTCGATTTGTGGAATCTCGTCATACGAGTGGAACGGCGGCGGCGAGGAAACGGTCCATTCGAGCGTCGTCGCGCCCGGGCCCCAGTAGTTGGCGCCGACCCGTTTGCCGCGGAGCAGCGTGTCGAACACGATGTAGATGAACAGCAACGTCGAGGCGGCCGAAATGAACGAGCCGATCGATGCAACCATATTCCAGCCTGCGAACGCGTCGGGATAATCGCTGATGCGGCGCGGCATGCCGGCAAGCCCGAGGAAGTGCATCGGGAAGAAGGTCATGTTGACGCCAATAAACGTCGTCCAGAAATGGATTTTGCCTAGCGTCTCATTGTATTGCTTCCCGCTCATCTTGCCGATCCAGTAGTAGAATCCGGCGAATAAGGAGAACACTGCGCCGAGGCTCAGCACGTAATGGAAGTGCGCGACGACGTAGTAGGTGTTGTGGAGCGCGAAATCGACGCCGGCATTGGCCAACACCACGCCGGTGACGCCGCCGATGGTGAACAGGAAAAGGAACCCGATCGCCCACAGCATCGGAGTCTTGAATTCGATCGAACCGCCCCACATGGTCGCGATCCACGAGAAGATCTTGATGCCGGTCGGGACCGCGATGACCATGGTGGCGGCGGTGAAATAGGCGCGCGTGTCCACCGAGATCCCGGTGGTGAACATGTGATGCGCCCAGACCACGAAGCCGATGACGCCGATCGACACCATCGCGTACGCCATGCCGAGATAGCCGAAGATTGGCTTTTTCGAGAAGGTCGAGATCACTTGGCTGATCATGCCGAACCCCGGCAGGATCATGATGTAGACCTCGGGATGGCCGAAGAACCAGAACAGGTGCAGGAACAGCAAGGGATCGCCGCCGCCCGCCGGATCGAAGAAATGCGTGCCGAAATTGCGGTCGGTCAGCAGCATGGTGATGGCGCCGGCCAACACCGGCAGGGCGAGGAGGAGCAGAAACGCTGTCACTAGGATCGACCACACGAACAGCGGCATGCGGTGCAACGTCATGCCCGGCGCGCGCATGTTGAAGATCGTGGTGATGAAGTTGATGGCGCCCATGATCGACGAGGCGCCCGCCAGATGCAGCGAAAAGATCGCCATGTCGACGGACGGGCCCGGATGATAGGTCGCATCCGATAGCGGCACGTACACCGTCCACCCGACGCCGGCGCCGGCCGGATCGCCGACGAAGGTCGAGCACACCAGTAGCAGGAAGGCGGGGATCAAGAGCCAAAAGCTGATGTTGTTCATGCGCGGAAACGCCATGTCCGGCGACCCGATCATCAACGGCACGAACCAATTGCCGAAGCCGCCGATCATCGCGGGCATGACCACGAAGAACACCATGATCAGGCCGTGCGCGGTGATGATCACGTTGTAGAGCTGATGATTGTCGTGGAACAGCATGTCGCCGGGCTGCATCAGGTTGATGCGCATGATGATCGAGAACGCGCCGCCGATGATCGCCGCCATGATGGCGAAGCAGATATAGAGCGTGCCGATGTCCTTGTGGTTCGTCGAGAACAGCCAGCGCGTCACGAAGCCGGGGCGATGGTCTTCGTGGGCGTGGCCACCGGCGTCGTGCGCGTGGTCGTCATAGGAGCGGTGGAGAGGATCGGTCGCTTCGTGAGTCATGCTGTCCTCGTGAATCCTCGATACGGCACTACTGGGCGACGCGGCCGGCCATGCGGATGGCCGGCGCGGTTCCATCGTTATGCGCGAATTTCTTTTTCGCGGCGTCGAGCCATTTGGCGAAATCGTCCTTCGATACGGCGTGCACTTCAATCGGCATGAAGGGGTGGTTATTGCCGCAGATCTGGTTGCACTCGCCGTAATACGTGCCTGCCCGGTCGATCTGCATCCAGGCGTAATTGGTGCGGCCGATCACCGCGTATTCCTGCACGCCGAACGCCGGCATGAACCAGCTGTGGATGACGTCGGTCGAGGTGACGAGCACGCGGATCACCGCGCCCACCGGCACCACCACCGGATTGTCGACGCCCAGCATGCGAGGCTTGCCCGCCTTGGCGTCGGCCTCATCCGACAGCACGTTGCTGTCGAAGCTGAGCTTCGAGTCCGGATATTCGTAGGTCCAGTACCATTGATGGCCGGTGACCTTCAGCGTCATGTCCGGCTTGGGCGTGCGGTCCATGTAATACATCAGCTTGAACGACGGGATCGCGATCGCGAGTAGGATCAGCACCGGCACGGCGGTCCAGATCAGTTCCAGCACCGAATTGTGCGAGGTCTGCGACGGCGCCGGATGGCGCGCGGCGTTGAAGCGGATCATCACGTAGGCGAGAAGCGCCAGCACGAACAGCGTGATGACGGTGATGATGATCAGCAGTTCGTTGTGGAGCGTGTCGATATGCTCGCGCACCGGCGTCGCCGCGGCTTGAAAGCCGAACTGCCAGTCCTGCGGCAGCTCGTCCGCCGCCAGCGCCGGGAGCGCCACGACGCACGCCAGCGCCGCGCCGACTGTCCCAAGCTTGCCAATCCGTCCCATCAATCAGCCTCTCCCCAAAAACGCGCGCCGGGGCCTTGCCAAGCCGGCCGAGTCACCCTAGCCAATAGCGGCGACTGCGCCAAGGTAATAGCCTTGGCGGCGATACGACGCCAACCGCGCTTGCGCGACTTTATGACGCACAAACTCATGCCCATATAATTGCTTCGGGTGGCGCCGCTCACCGCGCGCTGTCTGGCGCCGCAACCCCGACCGTGGCAAGAAGGACCGCATGGCCGATCTTATCACCACCGACCGTTTGTTCTTCGACCGCACCGGCATGGACCGGGGCCGGGTCGAGCGCATCGTCGACGACACGCTCCGCGGCATGGCGGACGGGGAACTCTATCTCGAATACACGCAAAGCGAGTCGCTCGGCTTCGACGATGGCCGCATCAAGACGGCCTCGTTCGACCAGTCCCAGGGCTTCGGCTTGCGAGCGCTTTCGGGCGAGGCCACCGGTTTCGCCCACTCCTCCGACCTGTCCGAGGATGCCATCAAGCGCGCCGCCGGCGCCGTGCGGGCGGTGAAGGAGGGCCATGACGGCGTGCTCGACTTGGCGCCGGCGGGCACCAACCGACTCCTCTATAGCGAGGACAACCCCTTGGCGGCTGTGGCGTTTGCAACGAAGGCCAAGCTCCTTACTGACATCGATGCCTATGCCCGCACCAAGGACGCGCGGGTGCGACAGGTTTCGGCCTCGATCGCCGGCCAGTGGCAGGCGGTGCAGATCGTCCGTCCGGAAGGCACGAGGTTTGCCGATATCCGCCCGCTCGTGCGGCTCAATGTCAGCATCGTGGTCGAGGAGAATGGCCGCATGGAAACCGGCTCCGCCGGCGCCGGCGGACGGATCATGTACGACCACTATCTCGATCCGGCCCAATGGAAGGCGCAAGTCGATGAGGCGCTGCGCCAGGCGCTGGTCAATCTGTCGTCGGTGCCGGCGCCCGCCGGCGACATGACGGTCGTCCTAGGTCCGGGCTGGCCTGGCGTCATGCTGCACGAAGCCGTCGGGCATGGGCTCGAGGGCGACTTCAATCGTAAAAAGACGTCCGCGTTCGCCGGCCTCATGGGCCAGCGCGTCGCGGCGTCCGGCGTCACCGTTGTCGATGACGGCACGATTCCCGACCGCCGCGGCTCGCTCACCATCGACGACGAGGGGACGCCCTCGCGCCGCAATGTCCTCATCGAAGACGGCATCCTTAAAGGCTATATGCAGGACCGACTCAACGCGCGCCTCATGGGCGTGGCCGCGACCGGCAACGGTCGCCGGCAGAGCTACGCCCACGCACCGATGCCGCGCATGACCAATACATTCATGCTGGCCGGCGACCGCGATCCCGGCGAAATCATCGCCTCCGTGAAAAAGGGACTTTATGCCGTCAATTTCGGCGGCGGTCAGGTCGACATCACCTCAGGCAAATTCGTGTTCTCGGCGACCGAGGCCTACATCATCGAGGACGGCAAAGTTGGGCCGGCGGTCAAGGGCGCGACCCTGATCGGCAACGGTCCGGACGCGCTGACCAAGATCAGCATGATCGGCAGTGACATGAAGCTTGATGACGGCATCGGGACCTGTGGCAAAGATGGGCAGGGCGTACCCGTCGGCGTCGGCCAGCCGACCCTGCGGATGGACGGGCTTACCGTGGGAGGAACCGCCGCGTAAATTCCGTTACCGACTTATCGGGCGGCCGCCTGCAGACCGGCCTTCTTCCTTGCCGCCTGATGGCGACGACGTTTCTCGCCAAGCCCCATGAGGCGTTCCTTGTCGGCGGGATCGACGCGCCCGTAGCGGGCGCGCCAGATCAGCCCATCCTCATCCCAGGTGTAGGGCGATTTGACGGTCGTCCGCGGGCCTTCGGCGGTCTCGAGTAAACGCAACGCCTGGCCCACGATCTCGCGTTGCATCGCCGGCTGCCATGGGTGCCCGCACGGATTTCCAAGCGGGAAATCGTTGAAATAGAATCGCGGCACGCCGCAATGCTCAACAACATCTAAAGCCGAACCAATGACGACGGTCGGGAGGCCGTTCGCTTCGAGGTGGCGTGCGACCAGACTGATGGTTTGGTGGCACACCGGACACAAGGGACACAATATAGCTGCGTCGGCGCGATCCTCGCGGACGTGACTAAGAATCTCAGGCGCATCCTTCTCGCGCGTCTTGCGCTGGCTGTACTCGGTCGGCACGCCGTGAAAGCGCGCCGTCAACCCGGCGAACAGCCCTTGGGCGGCCAACTTCGACGCGGCCTCAATAGGAAGGTAACTCTCGCGGTCGTTCGTGTGCGTGGATTCCTTATCCCACGCCACGTCATCCGTGTGCAGCCTTGCTGGCGGCGGCGATACATTCCCCGACCACACGCGCCTGATCCCGTCGAAATCGTGGGGCATCGCGGTCGTGATCAGCGCGATCCGCGATTGCGACAGCGGCTTGGAGAGCCGCGTGAAAGGCACGTCGGCGAAATTCGCCCAGACGTAGTCGCGCGTATAGCCAAGCGCGCGGTAGTAGTCCCGTGTCCGTTCCATGTAGTTGATCGGTGTGTCGGCGCCCATCGTTTAGCTCGCCAACGCCGGCAGGTCCTTGTAGAGGGCCAGGGTTTCGGGATTGGCGAGCGCTTCTTGGTTCTTTACCGGGCGGCCATGCACGATCTCGCGCACCGCAATCTCGACGATCTTGCCGCTCTTGGTGCGCGGGATGTCGCCGACAGCGACGATTTTTGCCGGCACATGGCGCGGCGAGGCATTGTCGCGGATCTGCTGGCGAATGCGCTTTTCCAAGGGCTCATCGAGAGCCACCCCGTCGCGCAGTTTGACGAACAGCACCACGCGCGTGTCGCCCTGCCATTCCTGCCCGATGGCGAGCGCTTCGAGCACTTCGGGAATTTGCTCGACTTGGCGATAGATTTCGGCTGTGCCGATGCGCACGCCGCCGGGGTTCAGCACGGCGTCGGAGCGCCCGAAAATGATAAAGCCGCCATGCCGCGTTTTGGCGGCAAAGTCGCCATGTGTCCAGACATTGGGAAAATGCGCGTAATAGGCGGCGAAATACTTTTCGCCGTCGGGATCGTTCCAGAAACCGAGCGGCATCGACGGGAAGGACCGCGTGCAGACGAGCTCGCCCTTTTCTTCGACTTTCGCCGGCTTCCCGTCCATCGTGAAAATATCGGTGGCCATGCCGAGCGCCGCGCATTGCAGCTCACCACGCCACACCGGCCAAAGCGGGTTGCCGGTGGCGAAGCAGGCAAGTAGGTCCGTGCCGCCCGACATCGAGAACAGGAACACGTCGGGCTTAACCTTCCGATAGACGAAGTCGAAGCTCTCGGGCGCCAGCGGCGATCCGGTCGAGCCAAGCGCGCGCACCGTCGCGAGCTTGTTGTGCTTGACCGGCTCGAAGCCGGATTTGTTGAGCGCGTCGAGGAATTTCGCGGAAGTGCCGAAAAAGGTAATACGCTCTTCATCGGCATAATCGAACAGCACATTCGGCCCGGGATGGAACGGCGAACCGTCATAAAGAACCAGCGTCGCTTCGACGGCCAAGGCCGAGATCAGCCAATTCCACATCATCCAGCCGCAGGTAGTGAAATAGAACACCCGATCGCCCGGCTTGATGTCACAGTGGAGCAGGTGCTCCTTGGTATGCTGGAGAATCGCGGCGCCGATGCAGTGGACGATACATTTCGGTACGCCGGTGGTTCCCGAAGAATAAAGGATATAAAGCGGATGCGCGGATGGGAATCGCGTGAAGGCGATGTCCG
Source organism: Alphaproteobacteria bacterium (assembly GCA_030039775.1). Lineage (GTDB taxonomy): Bacteria > Pseudomonadota > Alphaproteobacteria > ATCC43930 > CGMCC-115725 > JAATGI01. Next base: position 7,726 of record JASHUX010000190.1, read on the forward strand.
TCGCGGCAAATGGCGCCAAGAAATCATCATAGGCGATAGACTGCGCGATGTTGGCAGGCGCTGTGATCTTCGCGCCGCCGTACGACGCGACGATGACGCATTCTAAGCCAGGCAACGATGCGACGATCTCGCGCGCCTTATCCAGATTGTCGAACCATTTGCCGTTGTAGAAATAGCCGTCGGCCAGAATAAGCACTTTCGGCTCGATCTGACCGAACCGGTCGAGAACACCCTTCACGCCGAAATCGGGGGAGCACGAGGACCACACCGCGCCGATCGCTGCGGCGCCGAGACAGGCGATCACCGTCTCAGGCATGTTCGGCATATAGCCGCAAACCCGGTCGCCCGGCTTGACGCCGCGCGCCGTCAGCGCCTGGGCGAAGCGCGACACGGCGTCGTAAAGCTGCCGGTGGCTGAGTCGGCGTCGCGCGCGGTCCTCGCCGCGGAAGACGATGGCGTCGCCGTCGTCGCGGCGACGCAACAGATTTTCCGCGAAATTGAGCTTGCCCCGGGGAAAGAATTTCGCGCCGGGCATCTTGTTGCCGTCGACCACGACCGTGTCGCCCGGGTCGCCGATCACTTCGGCAAATTCCCAGAGCGAAGTCCAAAACTCGCGCGGTTGCTCGATCGACCAGCGATGCAGCGTCTCATAGTCCGCGAATTTGTGCTGCCAGCGCCGTTCGGCCGCTCTGGTGAAGCGGCTCATGCCGGTTTGCTCGAGCCAAGACGCCGAGGGCTGCCAGAGAGGTTTGTCCATATCAGCCGCGACGATAGGGAAAGCAGCGGTCGCGGTCGAGCGTCATGCCGAAACGCTCGCCCAGCTTCGCAATCGCGTCGCCTTGCGTCGGATAGGGGTCCGCGTTGCTGGGCCCGACGACGATCGGCCGGAACCCGGGCGTTGAGTCGACCCCGCCGGGCGGTAGCATGGCAGTTGCAAGGCCTTTGCCCTCGCCGTCGCGCAACGTCAGGAACATCGGCATCGCATTCTGGACGTGAGCCGTGAGGCCGATATTTTGTTCAATCTCGATCTTCGAAATCGGCTGAAACGTCTGCGCCGCCTTATCCCATTCAGTGCGAAAATATTTTTCGACCGCGTGACGCATCAACGCCGATTCCTGCATCGCCTCGGCCTCAGTTTCGATGCGGAACCAGGTCCGATTTCCAGGCGCGTCACAGACATACTTCATTCCCGTCTCCCACTGCTGGGTCATCCAAACATCTTAACCTACATGCCCGAGTATGCGATTGCTCGACGATCGATAAAATCCCTGTAAAAACCTCATAAAATCCGGTCCGTCCGTTGCAACAAATGCGAGATATGCTCAAGCATTTGTTAAGTTTGCGGCTCGTTCCTCCGCCGGTCAATTGCTGATTTTCTGATCGGACGAGAGCGAGTTATGACGCCGTTTCGATTCGCGCATCGGACGCGAAAAAGCGGAAAGGCCGCACAGAACGACGATGCCGCGCGCTATCGCGCCGGGCGGCGGCTGCGCAGCTTGCTCCGCGATACCGGCGGCGTCACCGGTCTCGAGTTCGCCATGATCGGCCCGATTTTCTTGCTGATAATCATGGCCGTGCTCGAAAAACGGTTTCACCCTGTGGACGCAAAGCGTGCTCGACAACGCGACGCGTGATGCGGCCCGCCTCCTGGAAACCGGTCAATCGCAAAGCGGCGGCACGTCCTTCGTGACGCAGTTGTGTAACGAAATCTCCGGCTTCATGAGCTGCTCGCAGTTGCAGTACCGGGTTCAATCCGGTTCCACGTTCGCTGGGATCTCGCCGAGCATCACCTTTGGGACGGGCGGCGCGGCGACCGGCTTTTCGTCCTATCCGACTGCGGTCTCGACCACCTCGTTGACCGCCGGCACCGACGTGGTGGTGCAGGTGATCTACAAGCGCAATTTCGTCATTCCATGGGTCGGGAAGGTCATGACCGGCAACAACGACTATGAGGAATTGTTGGCAACCGCCACGTTCCAGGTCGAGCCCTACTGATGAACGCCCTGGCCAACATTGCTCGTTTGTGGCGCGATCGCGGCGGTGTCGTCGCGGTCGAATTCGCGTTGATCATGCCGACGCTCGTCGTTCTTCTCATCGGCACGTTCGAGGCTTCGAACTTGGTTCGGGTGTAGATGAAATTCGACGAGGCGGCGCCCGCGATCGCCAATCTGGTCGCGCTGCAGAATCCGTCACAGACCGGCACGCTGACATCCGACTTTTGTACGGCCGCGTCCTACATGATGTCGCCGTTCACCACCTCCGGTCTCAACGCCGAGGTCGCCAGCGTCACCAATTACAGCGGCACGTCCACCGTCGATTGGACCGCCACCTGCAACGATCTGAGCAACCCACAGAGCAACACGACGTTGGCGTCGGGGCTGGTGCCGAATTCCGGCGACAGCGTGATCGTAGTTCAGACCAGCTACACGTACACCGCGCCGATCCACATGATTCTGGGCGCCAGCTACACCTTTACCAACGACGGATTCGCCCGACCCCGCAGCAATACATCGAGCCAAACCAATGAACAACGACACTCCTTCCCTCCTCCGATCCAATCCGCTGACACGCGCCTTGAACCGTGTCGCAACGACCGCGCGGGCACTGATCCGCGACCGCAACGGCGCCATTGCCGTCACGATGTCGCTCTTGTTCGTTCCGACCGTCATGGTCGTCGGCGCCGCGGTCGATTACGCCCGCCTTTAGCAATTCAAGACGCAGCTTCAGGCCATGGTGGATTCCGCGGCGTTATCGGGCGCCGCCGCCTACGTTGCCGCGGCCGACAGCAGCAATGCGCAAACCGTCGCCAGCAATTACATCGCGTCCAACGAAAACGTGCTGCCGTCGCACATCGGCTCCATCACGACGTCGGTCTCGGCCACGCAGGTTACGACCGGTTCGAATCAAGGTTATACCGTCACGGTTTCAGCGACGGCTTCGATCGGCACGACCTTCATGCGCTTGGTGTCTTCGAGCTTCGCCGTGTCGGCCAGTGCGACGGCGGTCAATCCGACGGTTACCATTACGATAACAACAAACAACTTCAAATCCAGCGCCTGGGACGGCAACACGCTGTGGTACTGGCTCGTGTCATCGAGCGACCAGGCGGCTATTCCCAACCCGAATAATTTCGCGTCGAGCCAACTCCTTGCCAGCAACGTGCCCGGCACCAGCACCAACGGCAACGTCACGTTCACGGCAAGCGCCACGCAACTGATCGGCATCGCGCTGCAAAACGTCACGGGTGAGGTCGGCGGGAATTACGGCTGCAACCAGTACCAGACCGCGCCCGGTTCGTGGCAGTGGGTTCAGAGCGGCGGCCGGTGGCAGTACGAATACGTTCAGGGCACGTGCCAGGGCTCCGAGCAGTGGTTTTTTTCCAACATCATGCCGCCGAGCGACAATTCCTATAACGTGTCGAGCATCGACACGGGTTATACGTCGGAGGCGTCGAATTGTTCGTTGCAGACCGCGCTGACCTCGGCGCTGCCGACATCGCTCAATCCGCCGACATCGGGATCGTGCTTCAGCTCGCTGCCGTCGAATTCGGTCTTCAGCTGCAACTCGATCGGCGGCCAGTACCTGACGTTCTATTGGAACGACATGGGCGGCAATGTCGATGACCACGACTACAACGACGCGGAGATCAGCGTATCGTGTGCGGGGTCCGGTACCGGCAACACCGCGACCGGCGTCTACCTGTCCAGCTGACAACGCGCTTCCCGCGTCTTGATTTTCGCCGCTATCATGCGGCGGGAATCAAGGTAGCGGCGAGGTTCGATTGAATGAGGTCCTCCTGGCCGGCGCCTTGGCGCCGGCCAATTCATTTGCGGGAGGATCGACCCATGGCGACGATGCGCAGCACCGACCGAATCAAGACCACGCACGCGGGTTCGTTGCCGCGGCCAAAACTGATTCGCGAATTACTAACGACGCGGCAGGACGGGAAGATTGCGGATCCCGCGCGGCTCGATGCAGAGCTACCGGCCGCCGTAAAGGAGATCGTTGCTAAGCAGCTCGAGGTTGGGCTCGACAGCGTCAATGACGGCGAGTTCGGCAAGGTCAACTTCACCAACTACGTCATGGACCGCGTTTCGGGGCTCGAAATGCGGTCGCCCGATCCGAGGGCGTATCAGTACCGTCTCAATATGATCGCGCGCGACGAGCGCAAGTTTCCGGAATATTTCGAGAAGGTCTATCACCGCCCGACCATCGCGGGCGGCCTGCCGCATTGCATCGGTCCGCTCAAATACACCGGGCACGATCAGGTCAAGCGCGACATCGCCAACCTCAAGGCTGCGGCCGTAGGCACACGGGCTGAGGAACTGTTCGTGCCGACCAATACGCCCGGCACCGCCGAGCATTGGATGATCAACAACTATTACCGCACGCAGGAGGAAATGGTGTTCGCCATCGCCGATTGCCTGCACGAGGAATACCAGGCAATCACAGACGCGGGACTGGTGCTGCATCTCGACGATCCCGATCTGTCCGACGGCTGGAACATCTTTCCCGATATGGACAAGAAAGCGTATCGCCAATACGCCGAAATGCGGGTCGACGCGCTTAACCACGCGCTTAAGGGCATTCCCCGCGAGCAGGTGCGACTCCATGTCTGCTGGGGCAGCTTCCACGGCCCGCATCATGACGACATTCCGCTCACGGAGATTATCGATTTGATCTTCAAGGTGCCGGCGGAGAGCTATTCGATCGAGGCCTCAAACCCGTGCCACGAACATGAGTGGCGTGTGTTCGAGACGGTGAAGCCCCCCGCCGGCGCCACGCTGGTGCCGGGCGTGATCGGGCATTTCAGCGACTTCATCGAGCACCCGGACCTGATCGCCGACCGGCTCGTCCGCTATGCGCGACTGGTGGGGCGCGAGAATGTCATCGCCGGAACGGATTGCGGCATTGGCCCGCGCGTCGGGCATCCTCTGATCTGTTGGGCCAAGTTCGAGGCAATGGCCGAGGGTGCCCGCCGAGCGACCAAAATTCTGTGGGGACGCGCCTAGCGTTAACTCCCTATGAATAGGGGCGGCTTGCCTGGGGACGAGGCGTCGCCGGATAATGGGGTTAACAGGCCAGGCTTGCCTTGGCCCTGAAATGCGTTGGAGGCACGCAATGACTTTTTTGACGCGGCGATTCGCCGGATTCGGGCGCGCGACAAATGCGCTGGCACTCGCGGTTCTCCTTGTCGGCGCATCGGCGTTTGCCGTGAGCCAACCGGCGCGGGCGCAAAATCATCTCCACGGCTATTATGGCCATGGCCGCGGCGGTCCCGGCTTTTACGGACGCGGGTATTATGGGCGCGGGTATCATGGGCGCGGTTGGTACGGCGGCGGCCGATATAGCTGGGGCTGGCCCGGCTATGCCGCAGCGTATTGGCCGTACTGGCCCTACGCCTACGGCTATTACTATCCACAGTATTATTACCCGCTATATGTGATTCCGCGCGCGGCCTATGTTATGCCGCCGGCTCCGCCGATGGCGCCACAGCCGCGCCAGTTCACGGTCTTTTTCGACTTCGACAAATACAACCTGACGGGCGATGGCCGGCGGGTAGTCGACGCTGCCATTGCGACGGCTCAAGCCGGGGGTCCGGCCCATGTCGAGGTGGTCGGCAATACCGATCTCGCCGGTACCAACAGCTACAACATGGTACTGTCGCAACATCGCGCGGAGACGGTGCGCGCCTACATGATTGCGCATGGCGTCGATGCGCGCGAGATTAGCATCCGCGCGCTGGGCAAGACCGATCCGGCGGTGCCGACCGCGGACGGGGTGCGCGAGCCGCGCAATCGGCGCGTCGAGATCGTGATCACGCCGCTGCGTCACCGCCAGCTGCCGCCCCCAATGTCGATGGCCAGGCCGCCGGCAATGCCCGCAGACGCGACCATGGCGCCACCGCCGCCATCCGGGCCGGTCGGCGCGCCGACGAACCTGGTCGGCCAATAACGCCAGCGCTTTGGTTACGGCGGGCGGCCCAACCCTGGGCCGCCCGTATTTTTTTGCACTGCGGTATAGCCGCTCAATCGAATTTCTGCTTATCTTGCCGCCCCTTTAGAGCCGGACTGTCCCATGTCCTTTCTTGCCGCGCGCGTGTCGCGCATCCAACCGTCACCGACCCTCGCTGCCACTGATCGCGCTCGTGCGCTCAAGGCAGCGGGCAAGGACATTATCGGCCTGTCGGCGGGTGAGCCTGACTTCGATACGCCGGCTAATATCCGCGCGGCGGCGAAGGCGGCTATCGACAAGGGCGACACACGCTATACCGACACCGGCGGCACGCCGGCGCTCAAACAAGCCATCAGTGCCAAGTTTAAGCGCGAGAACGGGCTCGACTACGCGCCGAACCAGATCATCGTCTCGACCGGCGGCAAGCAAGTCCTGTTCAATGCGCTGATGGCCACGCTGAATCCCGGCGACGAAGTGCTGATCCCCGCGCCCTACTGGGTAACCTATCCCGACATTGTCGCGCTGGCGGAGGCGACGCCGGTCGCGATCGCCTGTCCCGCCGAGCACGGCTTCAAGCTGACGACGGCGGCGCTGGAGGCCGCAATCACGCCACGTGCGAAATGGCTGATCCTGAATTCGCCGTCGAACCCGTCGGGCGCGGCCTACACCAAGGTGGAACTGCGCGCGCTCGCGGACGTGCTCCTGAAGCATCCGCAGGTCTGGATCCTGACCGACGACATGTACGAGCACGTCCTCTACGACGATTTCGAGTTTGCAACGATCGCGCAGATCGAGCCGAAGCTCTATCCGCGCACGTTGACGCTGAACGGCGTGTCGAAGGTCTATTGCATGACAGGTTGGCGCATCGGCTATGCCGGCGGGCCGAAAGAGCTGATCGCGGCGATGACGATGCTGCAATCGCAATCGACCTCGAACCCCTCCTCGGTCAGCCAGGCGGCGTCGGTCGAGGCGCTGAACGGACCGCAGGATTTCATTCCGAAGCACAACGCCATCTTCAAGGAGCGGCGCGACCTGGTCGTGTCGATGCTGAACCAGGCCCACGGCCTCCATTGCCCAAAGCCCGAGGGCGCGTTCTATGTCTATCCGTCGTGCGCCGGCGCGATCGGCAAGCGCACGCCCGAGGGCAAGACCATCGCGAACGACACCGACTTCATCACCTACCTGCTCGACAGCGAAGGTGTTGCGGTGGTGCAGGGTACGGCGTTCGGATTGAGCCCACATTTTCGCATCTCCTACGCGACCTCGACCGGGGTGCTGGAGAAGGCATGCCAACGCATTCAGCGCGCTTGCGCCGCGCTGCGTTAGCCGATCAACAGTAGCGGTTTTTCCGCGACGCCGATCGTCAACGGCAGGCGGCCGTCGAGATCGCCGTCAGCCTGAACGGCTTCGCCCGCCTTACCGCGGACAGTGATGTGGCGCGCCTCGATAATGCGCACGTCGCGCAACCGGTCGAGCCGATTGAACGCGATAGCGAGGCCGTAGCGCATGATGTTCCACCGGCCGGGCCGCGCCATCAGCACGGCATGAAGCGATGGCGTGCCCAGTTTGGCGTTGCGCGCGACGACGAAGCGACCGCCATAAAAATGGCCGTTGGCGATAATGATACCGGCGGCGGCATGGGATTGACCGTCGATCTCGACGAGGTAACGGACCGGGCGATATTTCAGCACCGATCGGAGGCCGCTGACGACATAGGCGAGCTTGCCGGCGCGCCG
>JASHUX010000191.1 GCA_030039775.1 Alphaproteobacteria bacterium
CCAGTGCCAGTTCGGATAGCGGCACCTCATGCGTGCGGTCATTCTTGGCCCGCTCGCGTGGTATCGTCCAAAGTCGCTTCTCGAGATCGAACTCGGCGAACGCGATGCCGGCTACTTCATCGCGGCGCTGAGCCGTCAGCAGTAACAGTTTGAACAAGGGACCGAAGGGCCAGCCGAGCGCGTCACATCCCTGCCAGAACCAGCGTATTTCATCGTCGCTGAGCGCTCGGTCGCGGGCCTTTTCCTTGGTCGGTGGTTTCATCCGGCCAACTGGCGACGCGGTGATAATTTCCTCGTCAACACACCAGGCGAAGAACGTCTTCAAACGGGCCAGCGTACGGTTGGCTTGCACCTCGGCGCCGCGGGCCGCAATGCCTTCTAACAACTCGCCGACGTCCCGGCGTGTAATGCTTGCGAGTTCGCGGCCGCCCCATGCCGGCAGAATGTCGACATCAAAAATGCGCTTGGTCTCTCGGTACGTGCTTGATCGCGTATTCTTTCTGACGTAGCGCGCCAAATAATCTGTAGAGATCGCGCGAACTGCTCCGTCCGTTGACGGCCGGGCAGGGTGACGGTCGAGCGCTGGATCGGCGCCCTTCGCGACTTGCCGCATGGCGTCGCGCGCCGCCTCTCTCGCTTCGGCAAGGTCCATCAGCTTTGCATCGCCGATCTTGAGTCGTCGTTGCCTCCGATCCTCACCCAAGCCGGCGCGATACATGACGAACCATGTCCGCGCGTCTTTGTCCGTTACGCGCAGGCCAAAGCCCGGCAGCACCGAATCCCACAGCTCAAGCCGACCCGACTTCGGCGCCTTAAGGTGCGAAATGGTACGGTCGGTAAGCTTCTTTGTCGGCATGGCGGCTGCTCCTCCGGGGTAACAGGGGGAAACAGAGGTGCCCTGTTAACGTCCGTTATGCCCCGTGAGCAACGATACGTAACTTTCGAGGTTTCATCTAGGAAATTCGGGAAAAATCGCGTTATAAACGTGACGCGCCGTGAGGGTTCGAAAAGTTGTGTCCTCCGCCTTCTAAGCGGCAGGTCGCTGGTTCGATTCCAGCAGGGCGCGCCAGTAAGATCAAAATAGTTAAGGAAAAATCCAAATCGGCGAAATTCTGAACAGTCGGTTTTGGGTAACCGACGGGGTCTTAGCGCATGGTGCAGGCGGTCTTTAGCACGCGATAGTTAGAAAAGAGCTCCATCTTGTAGGTGCTAATACGAAAGTATTTGTATTCCGTGAAGCCAGGTTTGAGGCGATTGATCACTTCGAGCTGGCAGCCGCCGGCCGGCACAAATGACACCGTCATCGTGCTCGTGCTTTGCGGATCGTTCTCGATGCGAATAAGCGTCCCGTTCGGTTCCGAGTGCCATGACACGAGGTTCGCCTCATTAGAGGCATTATTCCCACCCTCCTGCCGCACCTCACTGCGATCCGAAAAGCGGCCGGCGCTGCGGTCGCGACGCTCCAGCACAGTCCCGTCAGCATCGACGGTAACGTGCAGATTATGATGTACGGGAATGTTCAGAATGGGTTCCGGGCCCAACCAAGTCCATCATGGAATCGTAGGCAAGATCGATTGTCATGGGCTGGGCGGCGAATGCGCCGCTCGTGGGCAGCAGTAGCAGCGCCAATCCCGTCGCGAGATGCCCAAACCGTTTCATGGTCCCTCCCAAAATGACGCGAACCTAGGCATCGGCCCACGCATAAACGAAGGGCCGAAACTGGTAGCGGCGCTTCCATTCGAGATACGCCGCCCTGCCGTGCTCGATGGCCCCGATCTGAAAATAATTGAGGCCAACCACATGCGGGTCTTGGCGGTCGAGGAGCCAATGCATGATCTCGCTGAAGAGAAAAGGCACCACGCCGTTTCGAAGATGCGCGGCATGCCCAATGATCAACACCAGATGCAGCCGGTTGCCGACCCGGCGGATGAAACAATAGGCGGCGAGCTTCTCGCGCTCGATGCCCGAACCGTCGTGCTCTTTGATGAACGCGCCCCAAACCGCGGCCCAATGCACGGGGCAGCCATACCAGTCGTCGCTCGGATGCGCCGACGCCATTGCTTTTCTGACCATCGGAATCGCGGCCAGCACCGGTCCGCCGGTACGAAACAATTTCGATGCCTGGACGTCCACCATCTCGGAATAATAAGTGCCACGGCCGATCTGCCGCGCGACGTAGCCCAGACTGCGCGCCTTTTTTTTATGTTCCGCGTTCCGCTGGCGCCGCGTCCGCATCCGCGGTGCGCCACCGCATCGAGATAATTGGCAAAATCGGGATATCGATCCAGGTCGAGTACGTGAGGCACCGCACCGCCAGCGTGAGAATGCACCGGGCTCGCTCGGCCGCGCGAATAGGAATTTGCGCAAATTTCGGCGCTCGGCCTCGATCTGCGCATGGCACTGGTCGGTACAGCCCGGTCGGCCCTCCGCCAAATCAATCGGTGCGATCGGCACCTCCGTCAGATCACGGATACCGAGCAATTTCAAGCGACGGTATTTACGCAGCGCGAGTAGTGTGGGCTCGATGACCCGATAATAGAAACACATCACCGCACCGGTCAGCGCGCGCGTACCGGCCAATTTCGCTCGAGGCACCGCATCCCCCGTTTGTTCGCAACATCGCCGGTTTTCAGCCTCGGGGCAAGCGTTTGAACGCCATGGCGCGTGATGCTGCTATCGTGCGGGCTGGGTTCGATACGAAGGTCGATTCAACATGAGCGATACACTGGCAGGCCTCGGCACGGCCCTGATTCCGTATGCGTGGGCGACCCATGTCTTGTTGGCGCTGATCATCCAGACGATCGTGGCGCTGATCCTGTACCACGCGGGCGAGAGGAACGCGTGGTGGATCGGCGCGGCGCTGGCGATCGGCTTCTATTGGGGTAGCAAGAAAATGGAGCTGGAATTCATTCTTCAGATAGCGGCGCATCTCCATACTCATGCGCCGTTCTGGTATCGCGGCTGGCTGCCGTTCGAGTGGCCGTTGGCCTGGCAGATCCAGTTTTACGCGCCGGCGGTCGCCAACATCGCGGCGGCCTTGGTGTTCAATCGTCCGCGCGCAAAGTCCGACGCCTAGGAACTTGAGACGGCATCCGGATCGAGCGTGCCGGCGCAGCTGTCCGTCGGCGCCGCGACGTCGTGACCGACGAACGGCAGCATTTTGATGAGGGCGGAGCTTACCCGGCACGGCGCGGCGGCGACGCCGCAACCGCTCAGGCACAGACATGACAGCAACAGCACGATGACGATCTTCACGACCCTTCCCCTTTAGGGCACCCCTCTGCATAAGGCGATTCGCGCCGGATTCAAACGCCAACGGATCGATTTCATGCCCCGGGTCTTATATAAAGCGATACGGCAACGATCGCGGAGCTTGCATGGCCGGCGTTGGCAATTTGACGCGATATCGCGCGAAACGGCATTTCGACCGTACGCCGGAGCCGAAGGCCGGCCGCGTCAAGCGCGCAGCCGGCCATTCCTATCTGATTCAAAAACATGCCGCCACGCGGCTCCATTACGATTTTCGCCTCGAACTCGACGGCGTGCTCAAGAGCTG
>JASHUX010000192.1 GCA_030039775.1 Alphaproteobacteria bacterium
GGTCGAAAAGACCGGGCATTTGATCGTGGTGGACGAGGCGCGAGACCGCTGCAGCGCCGCGAGTCAGATCGCCGCTGTCGTTGCCGACAAGGCCTTTCGCGCGCTCAAAGGCCCGATCAAGCGCGTCACCGTGCCCAATGTCGCGATGCCTTATGCGGCCATCGCCGAACGGCGGCTGTTGCCGAACCCCGCGTCGATCGCGGCTGCCGTCACCGCGGCGCTGGCGGCGTGAGCATGCGAGTCAGCGTCAAGCTCGCCCGGGTCGGCATGAACATGGAGGAGGCGACCGTCACCAGATGGTACCGGCAGCCGGGCGAATCCTTCCGGACCGGCGACATCCTCTACGAGATCGAGACCGAAAAGATCACGCAGGAAGTCGAGGCCACGGCCGACGGCAAATTGCTCGAAGTATCGGTGCCCGAGGGCGAGATTGCGAAGGTCGGGCAACAGATCTGCGTGGTCGATTTGGCCCCGGGGAAACCGGGTTGAGCGGCGGAGGAGCGAGATGGATCGGGCGCAGGTGACCGCGACGGCGCATACCGGGGTGACGGTGTCGGACATCGACCGCTCCATCGCGTTCTACCGCGACGTGCTGGGCTTCGAGGTCACGGAGAAGATCAACTGCCGCGGCGAACTGTTCGAGCGAGTCACGGGCGTGCCCAAGGCGGAAATCGTCATCGCTTATGTCAAAGCGCCGGGGCACACGCTCGAACTGCTGCAATATACCAGTCCTGCGGAACGCACCCGCGTCGCGTCGCGGCCCTGCGATCCGGGCGCGCTTCATCTGGCGTTCCGCGTCAAGAATATCGACGGCGTCATCGCGGCCTGCCGCAAGGCCGGCGTCGCGCCGGTCGGTGCCACGATCCCCGAAGTCGCCGACGGGCCGGCCAAGGGGCTGAAGGCGATCTACACCATCGGTCCGGACGGCATCGTGATCGAGTTCATGGAGGATCCGCGCATCCGCGAGTAGCGACAATCAAGACAGGGAGGGCAGCACATGGGTCGAGTGAGCGGCAAGGTCGCGTTGATTTCCGGCGGCGCCGGCGGCATCGGCGCGGCGACGGCGGCGCTGATGGTTAAGGAAGGCGCCAAGGTCGTGATCGCCGATCTGGCGAAGAACGGCCCCGAGGTGGCCAATAGCATCGGCGCCGAGTTCGCGTCGCTCGACGTCACCAGCGAGGCGGAATGGGAGCAGGTCGTCGCCGAGACCGACCGGAAACACGGCGGGATTCATATTCTCGTCAACGCCGCCGGAATCGAAGGCGATCAGAAGAACAATTCCATCCTCAGCACGAGCCTCGCCGAATGGCGGCGTGTGCACGGGATCAATCTCGACGGCACGTTCCTCGGCTGCCAAAAGGTGATGCCGGTGATGGAGCGGCAAAAACAAGGCTCGATCATCAACATCTCGTCGATCGTGTCGTTCTTCCCGACGCCGTTCAATTGCGCCTACGGGTCGAGCAAGGCCGCGGTTCAGCATTTCAGCAAATCGGTTGCGTCATGGGGCGCGCGCAACGGCAATCAGATCCGCTGCAACTCCGTGCATCCCGGCCTCATCCGCACGCGGATGCTGCTCAATATCGCCGGCCATCGCGCGCCCGAATTGAACAACGAGCTCGCGGCGGCGCAGAATCTCGCCAAGGCGACGATACCGCTCGGCGCGCTCGGGGAGCCCGATGATGTCGCGCTGCAAATCCTCTATCTTGCATCGGACGAGGCAGGCCAGGTGACCGGCTCCGAGTTCCGCGTTGACGGCGGGTGGAGCCTCAATATCGGCGGCGGCCGGCGCTGACCGGCGGGAGGGGATCATGCAAGCGGCCGTATTCCACGCGATCGGGAAACCGTTGCAGCTCGAACGGGTCGCCGATCCCACGCCCGCCGGGCGCGACGTCGTGATCAACGTCGGCCGCTGCGGCATTTGCGGCAGCGATCTTCACGTCACCGAGGACGCGGCCTTTCACTTACCGGCCGGCACGGTTCTCGGCCATGAATATGCTGGCGAGATCGTCGCCATCGGGCCCGCCGTCGAACGCGCCCGTGTCGGCGACCGGGTCGCGGTGGTGCCGATCCGAAGCTGCGGCGAATGCGCCGAATGTCTCGTGGGACAGCCGGCCTGGTGTACGACGAAGCGATTGGAGGGCGGCGGTTACGGCGAATACTCCCTCGCCGACGAGCGCCAATGCGTGCCGTTGCCGCGGGGCTTGTCGATGGCGGACGGCGCTATCATCGAACCGCTGGCGGTGGCGCTTCACGGCGTCAAGCTCGCCGGCATCGTTCCGGGCGCCAAGGTCCTGGTCATCGGCGCGGGGCCGATCGGCATCGCCACGGCGTTCTGGGCGCGGCGGCTCGGCGCCGGCCGCGTTGCCGTTACAGCCGCGTCGCGCCGCCGCGAGGCGTTGGCGATGGAAGTTGGCGCGACCGCGTTCATCGATCCCGCCGACAACGGACCGGAGGCGGTCAACAAAGCGCTCGGCGGCCAGCCCGAGATCGTGTTCGAGGCGGTGGGAAAACCCGGCCTGATTGCGCAGTCGATCGCGCAGGTTCGGCCGCGCGGCACGATCGTCGTGCTGGGTTTGTGCGCCGCAGAGGATCATTTCGTGCCGTTCGCCGCGGTCGCCAAGGAAGCGCGCATTCAGGCGTCGGCGTTTTGGGACGTGCGCGACTTCGAGATCGCGATCGATGCGCTTGACGCCGGCGCCGTGGCGCTGCGCCACATGGTCACCGATACCGTGCCGCTGGCGGAAATGCCCGACATGTTCGAGGCGCTGCGCTCGCGCACGACCCAGTGCAAGGTTCTGGTACAGCCGTAGTCGGAGGCACCCGGCCGCGCCGCCAAGCAAAGGGGCGACGGTTTTGGAGCGGGCGAAGGGATTCGAACCCTCGACCCCGACCTTGGCAAGGTCGTGCTCTACCCCTGAGCTACGCCCGCGCGCATCCATTCAGATGCATCCGCTCCCGCGGGAAGGCGCGCATCATACAAGCTTGAAACGGCTTTGCAATCGCCGCCGCGCTACGGCACCAGCCGATAACCGCCGCCGTCGGTAATCAGAATTTCGGCCTTGGCGGGGTTCTTCTCGATCTTCTGACGCAGGCGATAGACATGCGTTTCGAGCGTGTGGGTGGTGACGCCGGCGTTGTAGCCCCACACCTCGTTGAGCAGCGTATCGCGTCCGATGCTGCGCGCGCCGGCGCGATAGAGGAACTTCAAGATTGCCGTCTCTTTTTCCGTCAGCCGGATCTTGCGCTTGCCGCTTTCGTCGGTCAGCAGCTTGGCGCTGGGCCGGAAGGTATAGGGCCCGATGGTGAACACGGCGTCTTCCGAGGCCTCGTGCTGGCGGAGCTGCGCCCGCAGCCGGGCCAGCAGCACGTCAAGCCGAAACGGCTTGGTGATGTAATCGTTGGCCCCGGCATCGAGGCCCAGAATGGTATCGGCGTCGCTGTCGGCACCGGTCAGCATCAGCACAGGGGAGCGCACGCCGCCGCGGCGGAGCAGGCGGCATAAGGCCCGGCCATCCATGTCGGGCAGACCGACATCGAGCAGAACCGCGTCGAAGCGCTGGCTCTTGGTCAGGTCCAACGCCTTGGCCGCGGTCGGGGCCTCAGAAACGGAAAATTCTTCATGCAATTCAAGCTGTTCCGCCAAGGCGTGGCGCAACATGTCGTCGTCGTCGACGATCAGAATCTGATGCCCACTGCTCATTCAACCCCCGGGCGTACGATCGATCCTTGAACCGTTATAGGCGCGCCGCCAGGGCGGCGTCCCCGGAACCCCCTTAGCGTTCCACCGTCACGCCGCGCCAGAACGCGACGTAGTCCTTGATTTGCTTAGCGGCGGCGAGCGGCGCCGGGTAATACCAGGCGGCGTCCTGATTCTCGGCGCCGTCGACCGCGACGGTGTAGTAGTGCGCGGTGCCTTTCCAGCTGCATTCCGAGGTAGTGACGCTGTCCTTGAAGAACCGCCGGTCGATCGATTGAGGCGGAAAATAGACGTTGCCCTCGACGACCTCGAACGTATCGCTCAAAGCCAAAACCTGACCGTGCCACAAAGCCTTTGCCATTGTGCCCTCGTTTTTGCTGGTACGGGGGCATTCTAGGCTTGCCGCCATTCGCGGCCAAGTCCGGGTCGGACATGCCGCCGCAAACGATCATGCCCGGCCGAAGCCGGGCATGATTTCGATCATCGCGATGCCGGAAGCGTTCAGGGCTTCTTTTCCGGTTCATGCGCCAGGGCGGCCGGACGCGCGGCGGGTGCCGCGTGCGGCGCCGCCATCGGACGCTGGGCTGCAACCGGACGGTTCTGTATTTGCGGATGCACTGCCGGCCGTGCCGTCGGATGCGCGACCGCGGGGCGAGCTGCCTCGGGGCGCCGTTCCGGCGGACGCATCGCCGAGCGCGGCGCCTCGGTTGGGCGAGCCGCATGCTCTGCCGGCCGCTCCATCGGACGAGCGGCGTTCCGCTCCGTTGGATTCATGCCGGGACGGGCCGCCGCGTTGCGGTCTGTGGGGGTCGTGCCGGGCCGTGCCGCGTTGCGCTCCTCGTGCTGGGCGCCGGGTCGCGTTGCCGGGTTGCGCTCGGCGGGATTGGCGCCGGGCCGGGCGTTCGGCGTCGCGGCAGCGGCATTGCCTTTGAATTCGCCCGGACGGCCGGTCGCCGTAACCGGCGGCTTGCCGTGATTTTGCGACGCGCGCAGGGTCGGATCGGCTTTCGCGGCCGTCTGTTGTCGCGTCTGCATCGCGGTCGCCGCGACGTGATGCTCGTGCGCCATCCGCTCTTGCGCGGCGGTCGGACGTGCCGTGGTGCCGCCTTGGCCGCCATTGACGCTGACCTGACCGGCATTGCCGCCGCGCGGCACCGCTTCGCGATAGGAATTGGCAACACGGGCGCCGCCGACATTCCAGGCGGCGGTGTTATAGGCGAAATGCCCGTGCTCCCATCGGCCGCCGAAAAAGCCGCTGCCGTTATAGCCGTAGCCATAATCGATGCCGCCATAGAAACCGACCGTCGGACCCCAATAGCCCGCGTTCCAGACATAGTTGCCGTCGACCCAGCCCCAATAGCCGGGTGTCCAGAGCAATCCGACTTCGGGCGGCTCGACCCAGGTGCCGGGGACCCAGTAATAACCGTCGACCGGGTCGTAGGCCCAGTAGCCGGGGCTCCACATGTAGCCGAGGCCGGGCATCGGCGGTTGGTCGTAGACCGGCAGCGGCGGCGGGGCCACCGTGATCGAAATATCGATCGCGGCCTGGACCGGTTGCGTGAGCGCCACAGCGGCCACACCGGACGCTAGCGCCAAAGCGATAGGAAGAGCCAGGTAACGTCGGCGCATGCATTGTCTCTTTGTTGTCGGCATTGCCTCGACGGGACAACACGGCACCGGAGCGAATCGTGGCGGCCGATAACGAAATATTTGTCGGGACGGACACGAAACCGGGCGTGGATACGATCGTGGGCGATCTTGCGTTGCCCGCGCGATGCGGCTAGCTTCGCCGCCTTCCGCGCCCGTAGCTCAACTGGATAGAGCACCAGACTACGGATCTGGGGGTTAGGGGTTCGAATCCTCTCGGGCGCGCCAGTCCATCAAAAAAACTAATAGGTTAGGAAGGATCCAGAATATCCTGCGGCAATAAGTTATTTGGGGACACGGACGGGGACACGCTTTTAACGGCCCTTACTCGATTCGTGGTTTTAGTCGCGAAAGCCCTGGGCTTCCTCATCGATAACCCTGCGAGATTTCCCGTCCCGGAGATCGTTCGCCGCTGTGGAAACGTGGGCCGTCGGCATGATAAGGCCGACGTTCGGGGTGTCGATATAGATCGGATTGGCTGCCGTCCCAGCGTTGATCTCGGTTATACCGGTAAAGGTACCGTTGCCGTCGATCGCGCCTTCCATCGATCCGGGAACGACTTGGGCGTTGGCGACGGTCTGGCCCAGCGTCGCGTTGCTGATTTGGGTACCGATCGTAACGTTTTGCGAGAGGATGAAGCCCGGCAATTGATAAGCGAAAACCGTACCGGCCACGTTCGGCAACGTCGTAGTGCTGTCGGGATTGAGGTTCCACTGCGTCGCGATCGCGATGTCGCCCGGCGACAGATACGGAAGACCGAGGCCATCGTTCGCATCCTGATAGGCGGCAGCCTCGGCGAAATCCGAATAAAGGCCGGGCATCTTGTCGAGGCCTGGTGTCGAAGCGCCCGTCGCCCCGCTGATGTTCGAAGCGGTAGTGAAGAGCTTCGAGTCCTTTTCCTTCAGGATGCTGTATTCGAGACCCCGATAAACGTCGCTCGTAAGCCCGGTCAGGCTCGTCGGGATCGGCGCACCGGTATTCGGATTGACGGTCTCCGGGACATCGTTGTTCAACGGCAGGAGCCAATTGTTGGCTTCCATCTGCGCGATGAATTGTTGCTCCGTGTCCGACGAGAAATTGGCGATGACATTGACGTAAACCGTGGGATCGTCGGCGCCCCAGACCGAGTCGATCAAGCCGGTAAAGGTGTGGTGGCCATCGAGCAGATAGAGCTGGCCGTCCGGCCCGATGACGACCGGCTCGATATCGCCGAGGAGATCGGATTCCACTTGCGAAAGAGAGGTGAAAAGATCGAACGCCGCCGCGTTGGCGTCGACCTCCGTGAAGCCCTCGTTCATTTGGGTGGGCAGAATTGAATCGACGTTCACGCTAAAGAGCGCGAGAGGACCCGGCACGATCGATCCGGCGTCCGCGGCGTCGTAGGATTCAAAATCCGAAGCTGTCAGTTCGCTCATGAAATCCACCCTGCTTTGGACAAAACA
>JASHUX010000193.1 GCA_030039775.1 Alphaproteobacteria bacterium
GGTGGCGGTCAGCTTCATGCCGTTCATGTCGATCGCCACCGGCGTCCGATGCGCCGTGATCGCGGCCATCGCGAGCAGCAACCACGCCTTTTCCTGCGTGGTCAGATCGTCGGCGTTCTCGTTCACCCATTGGAACCGGTCGTAGGGCTGCGCCATCGCCGCGGTCTGGTCGGCCCGCGCCGCCATCGTCAGGAACCCGGCCCAGTCGCGCAGCGCCGAGCCGTAGTAATCGGTGTTGTCGTAATCGCCGAACAATTTGGGCCGGCTCGCGATCAGCGGGAGGCGTTCGGCGAAGGCGAAGGCCGCCTGCGATCGCGCGCGGTCGCCTTCGAGTGCCATCGCCGCGCCGATCTGCGACGCCGCGAACGCGTCGATGCCCTGCTTGCCGCTGGACGTGTCGAAGACATAGCGCAGATCGGCCAGGCTCACGCCCTCGATGCGCGCCAGCACATAGGCGGCATAAAGCCGGGTGCGGATTTCCGTGTTGTTGCTGCTCAGGGTCTTGCGCAGCCAGGAACGGCCGCGGTCGAACGCGTCGGGCGGAATGTTATAGTGCTTCGCTGCGGCGGCGGTGAGGAAATCGAGCGCGTAAACGCTGAGCCAGTCCTTCGCCTCATCGCCGCGCGCCGCCCATAGGCCGAAATTGCCGGCGGTGCGCTGCATGTCGAGAAGCTGATCGATCGCCGACTGGACCCGGCCTTCGGCGCCGGTATCCGTCTTCGCGCCCGCTTTCAGCGCCACGTCGTTGAAATAAAGCAGCGGATAGGCCCGGCTGGTCAATTGCTCGACGCAGCCGAACGGATAGCGGTCGAGTGATTTGAGCAATCCCGCCATCGGTACGGTCCGCACGCTGTCGAACGTCACCGTTACCGACCCCGTGCCCGGCAAATAGTCGGCGAGAATTTGCGGATCGATGCTGGTCTTCTTGCCGGGGCCGAGCAGCGCCACCGTCTCGCGCGATACCGGCAATTGCGGCGAGCGCACTTGGATCTGCCATTCGCGGCTCAAATCGAAATTGGGGCCGGTTAGATGCAGGTCGATAGTGCCGATGCCGGTGTCCTTCGCGTCGAGCGACACCGCGATCAGCTTGCGTTCGCCTTTCGCCAACGGCACGTCGCGCGCGCCGTCTGCGCCGAACGCCAGCGGGCCTTTCGCCGAAAAGGCGACGTGATACGTGCCGGCGGTGCCGTCGAGATTATGAAGATCGAGGCTGAGGCGGCTCTTGTCGCCTGGCGCCAGGAAACGCGGCAGAGTCACGGCGCTGACCACCGGATCGCGCACGATCAGATGCTGTTCGAGATTGCCGACCTTGGCGCCGTCGTAGGCCACGACCATGAAGCGCAGATCGCCGTTGAAATCGGGAATGTCGAGCGGAATCGTCGCCTTGCCCGAGGCGTCGAGCGCCACCGGGCCCGAGAACAGCGACACCGTCTTGGTCGGCACCACGTCGAGCGCGCGGCCGCCGATATCGCCGCCGCTGCGCACCGCGCCGACCGTGCCGGAGGCGTCGATCAGTCGGCCATAATCGTCGCGGATATCGACCGCGAGCCGGCGCTTGCCGAAATAAAAGCCGGTCGGGTTGGGCGACACGAATTTCGTCAGCTGCAAAATGCCTTCATCGACCGCGGCCAGCGTCACATAAGCCTTGCCGCTGCCGACGCCCGTCACCGAGACCGGCACGTCGAGCCGGCGCCGCGGCAGGATTTGGCTGGGCAGATCGAGTTTCACCGTCAGCGTCCGCGCCGCGGCGTCGATCGGCAGCCAGGCGAGACCGATGGCGCGCACGGGCGCCCGCGAATTGCCGTCGCTGAGCGCGCGATACGCGGCGACGATGGCATAGGCGCCGGTGCCCCATGCGTCGGTGACCGGGACGTCGACGGTGGCGCCGTTCGGCCCGACATCGGCGATCTGGCTTGACAAGATGCGGTCGTTGGCGATCACGATCAACGCCTTGCCGGCGGCCGGCGCGCGGATCGACAGATGCGCGGTGTCGCCGATGGCGTAGCGTTTCTTGTCGGACTTCACCTCCGCCTTGTCGGGCCGGTCCGCCACCTCGCTTTCGCCCCAGCCGGACCAGAAACGATAGGAGGTTGCGGCGCCGCTTGCCGCGTCATGCAGCGTCAGGCGGTAATCGCCCCAGGACAGAGTCCGGCCCCAGGCGGCCGGTTTGTCGGGCGTGACGTCGATCGTGCCGTCGGCGACCGGCGCGTCGTGAGTCGAACGCTCGTAGTGGAACTGATTGTCCTTTTTGTACCAGGTGTACTCGGTGATCTCGCGCACCAACGAATACTGAAGGCCCTTGAGCGCCACCGGTTTGCCGGTCTCGTCGAGGGCGACGAACTCGAAATTTGCCGGCGCGTCCTCGGGCGAGGCGTCATCTTGGAACAGGGGATGGACACCGATCAGCAGCGGCTTGGTGCGCAGCGGCAAGGCGATGGTTTCCGTCGTCGCGCGGCCGCCCGGCTCGAAGATCGAGACACGGATGCTGGCTTTGAGCGGCAATGTCGTGTCGGGAATCTCGCTGAGTTCGCCCGTCACTTGCGTCTTGCCCTGGGCGTCGGTCTTGGCGACCATCAGCGGCGCGATCTTGTCCTCGAATTTGTCCGTGGCGAGGCCGAAATGAAACGCGCGGTAGGCGGCGAACGGCTCGCCGTCGCCCGAGATGGTCGCTTCCGCCTCGCCGTCGAGCCCGGCCGCGGGCGCGCCATA
>JASHUX010000194.1 GCA_030039775.1 Alphaproteobacteria bacterium
CCTGGCTCAACGCCGTCGAGGGCTTCTTCGCCACCCTCACTAAGCGACGATTGAAACGCGGCGTCTTCCATTCCGTTCTCGACCTCAACCAGGCCATCCGCGAATACATCGATGCTCACAATGTCGACCCCAAACCCTTCACCTGGACTGCCCCAGCCGATACCATCATCGCCAAGGTCGTGCGCGGGAAACAAAAATTGGATTCGCTCCACTAGTATCGATCTTTCTGCTGCGGCGGCTCGGCCTAGCCCTCATGTATGTACTGGGCATGAGCGGAAATGGGATCTACCGTGACCATCTGGCCAACGCGCGGCAGATGGGTCTGTGGCGCTATTTGCGCATGAGCAACTTCATCCACCGCAACACGGATGGCCCGCACAACCCCTACGCCAAGGTCTACGACGTGCCGGCGCTTCAGCGCGACTTTGCCGATTTTGAGGTCGTGTCCTCGTACAAACGCTGGATGCACGCGCCGCCACTTCCCGTCGAGCGCCTGCCGTTCGGCCGTCTGCTCGGCTGGCATCTTTGGGCGCATCTTCGGCCGCGAAAAGCCGCCGCCGCACGCTAAAATTCTAATTTGCCGCGGTACCGCTGAGGTCAGGCCGCCGCCGGCCGGTGACTGATGCCGTAACCGATCAGCGTCAGGCCGGGAAACCAAATCAGCTTGCCGATACCGCCGGCCACCCTGGCTCCGAATTTCATTGCGGTCGGCCGATGGATCGCGACGCATAGCAGCGCCAACGGGAAAAACACCAACGTCTGAGCGAGGCCGATCGCCATCCACAACGGCACCTGGAAATATTGCGGTGGGTTCGACCATAGGAACCACTGCAACAGCAACTGATTTTCGCGCAGCCGGCGGCGCCAAGCGAACGTCCATGTCGTTCGCGACGCCGGGATGAATTCGTTGATGACGGCGTCAGCGCACCAGATGAGCCGTCCGCCGCGCGACCGTACGCCTTGGAAAAACCGCGAATCTTCGCCGCCGGTCAATCCTTGCGCCGGATCGAACGGCGCGTCGTCGATGCAACACACATGCTTCACGATCAGGCAATTGTGCGTGCCGCAGCCGCGCGCGACGATATCACCCGTTGCCAGCCCGGTGTCGGCGGTGTGAAACCAGCGCCAGAAGGGATCGCGCTCCGCTTGCTCGACCTCGAACATCGGAAAGACCGGCCCGAGCGCGATGTCGGCCTTGTAGCGCGATTGGCACGCCAACATGCGGCTCAACCAATAGGGATCCGCTTCCTCGTCGTCGTCGATAAAGGCGACCAGATCTGTCGCCGCAGCGTTGATGCCGGCGTTGCGCGACGGGGAAATCCCAGGCAGCGGTTCATGGATGTAGCGCACGGTGAGACCGCGCTTCGCCGCTTCCGCCTGAATTTCCGCAACCGTTTCGCGCGCCGAGGCATTGGGCGAGCCGTCCACGGCGATGAGCTCAACCGTAGCGAGATCGACATCCCGCGACGCCATGCAACTGAGCAGCGTCCGGCGGAGCAATTCTTCGCGATAGAATGTCGTGACAACCACGCTGACAATGAGCGCCATGGTTCAAGTCCGATCGCCGTGGCAGAGAATTTTTCGTTACATTAACCAATGTTTTTCTAGTATTACTGAACACAAGCAGAATAAATCCCAAGGATTAATAAATCCTGCTTCCAGAAGTATAGAAGTACCCTGATTTATTGGCAAGATCAAAGAGATGATCAGGCGGTTGTCACAGCACCCTGGCGCTACGGCGCTTTTGCGTTCCACGATCGCCGGCAACACCGGCGTCATGACGGTCGGGATCGCGATCCAGATTCTGCTGCAGGCGGCCTACTTCATCATCGTGACGCGGACGATGGGCGCCGGATTTTACGGCGCCTTTGTCAGCGTTTCGGCGTTGGCGACGATCGTCGCCGCATTCGCCGGATGGGGCGGCGACCAATTGCTCATCCGCACCGTCGCGCAATCGCGCGAGGAATATCCGCGCGCCCTCGGACAGGCGCTCATCTACTTTGCGATCAGCGCGCCGGTATTGGCGCTTATCGCGATTATCGCGATTCCGTTCTTCACCGATTCCAGCATTCCCTATACGGCGATCGTGCTGATCATCGTCGCCGAGGTGATTTGCGCCCGCTCCAACTATTTCGCCGTGAATTGCTTTCAGGCTTTTGAGCGTGGCCGCGACATGGCGACGCTGGTCGTCATGCTGTATGCGATTCGGGCCTTCGCCGCCGTGATGTGGAACCGCACGATCGCGGATCCGACCCCGTTGTCCTGGGCGTGGTTCTACTGCGGCTCGTCGTTGGCGGCGGGCACCCTCAGCATGATTTTCATGTTCCTCCGCCTCGGCCGCCCGGTGTGGCACGTGCGGTGGAGCGATTGGAAGCAGGGCGGCTATTTCTCGCTCCAGATGGGAAGTCTGGTTGGCTTTCTCGACATCGACAAACCGCTCGTCGGCGCCTTGTCGAACTTGCCTCAGGCCGGCCTTTACGCCGCGGCCTTCCGCATCGCCGACGTCCTGGCGGTACCGGTGCGGACGCCGATGTATTCGACCTATGTCCGCTTCTTCCAGCGCGGTGCCCAGGGTACCCGCGGCAGCTTTGCCTTTGCCCGCGATATCCTCCCGATCGGCGCAGCGCTCGGGGGCATCGCCAGCTTGGGCGTTGCGGTCGCGTCGACTTGCGCGGTCATCGTGCTCGGCCCCGGTTATCACGGCGTCGGCGCGGTTCTGGTGCCGTTGATTCCCCTGCCGGTATTGTACGCGCTCTACTATATCGGCGCCGATGCGCTCATCAGCGGCGGACATGTCGCGTACCGGACCTGGATGCAGGTGCTGCTGCCGGTCGTCGATATCGGATTGTGTATGACATTGGTCCCGCGTTACGGCGCGGCAGGCGCGGCGCTGGCGGCGACATGTACGCATACCGCCCTCGTGATCATTCTGTGGACAAGCCTATATTATCTGGCCCGGGCCGAGAGCCGCGGCGGGACGCCCTCGGGGCCGATGCTGGTGTCGGAAGCGAGTGCGCCCACGGAATAGCGGCGCCCGCGAACCGCTTGTCCTAGATCGGCCGATGTGCAAGATGGCGCGGCCAGCGGCTGCCAGGCACCCGTCCCCGCCCATGGCGCGTTCTCGGAAAGGAATGTTTCATGCTTGCCCGTGCATTTCCCGGCCGCACTTCGTTGGCGGCGCCTTTGATCGTGCTTTTGGCCATGCCGCTTGCGGCTTTGGCGCAACCCGCCGAAACCGGCAAGACATCGAACCCGGATCCGATTCTTGCGCGGGTGAACGGGCATGATATCCGCGGCTCGCAGGTCATGGAGTTGATCCGGCACTTACCGAAGCAGACCCAGGAAGTGCCGATGGAAAAGCTGGTGCCGGCGATGGTCGACACATTGATCAATACCCAGCTCATTCAGGAAGCGGCCGACGGCGAGCATCTTCAAAACGATCCGGAAGCGAAGCGGCGGCTTGCGGTCGCGCAAGAAGAGATCGTGCGGCAACTATATATCGAGCGCCTCGTTAATAAGGATTTGACCGATGAGAAGCTGCACCAAGCGTATGACCAATACGTCAAAGAAGTACCGGCGCAAGAGGAGATCGACGCGCGGCATATCCTGGTGAAAACCGAAGGCGAGGCGAAACAGATCGTCGCGCAACTCGAGCGCGGCGCCGATTTCAGCAAGCTCGCCAAGGACAAGTCGATCGATCCCGCGGGCAAGGACAATGGCGGCGATCTCGGCTGGTTCACGAAGGATCAAATGGTGCCGGAATTCGCGAACGCCGCCTTCGCGCTGAAAAAGGGCCAGTTCACCAAGACGCCGATAAAAACGCGGTTCGGCTGGCACATCATCAAGCTGGTCGACCGCCGTGCGGCGCCGCCGCCCTCCTTCGACGAGGTGAAACGACAACTGATCGTCAGCGTGCAGGGTCAGGTGATCGGAGAAAAAGTCAAAGAGCTGCGTTCCCACGCCAAGATCGAAATCATCGGTCCCGATGGGAAGCCGGTCGCGGAGGGAGCCGCTGCTGCGCCTGCGGCGCCCGCGCCGGTCGGGTCGTCCGACAAGAAGTAGCCGGCCGCATGGCGTCGACGTCGCCGCTGGCGCCGGAACGGTTTCCGGCGCTGCCGCCCATCGCGGGCGTCGCGCTGGCTAGCGGCCATTGCGGCATCCGCTACAAGGATCGTCGCGATCTGATGGTGGCGCTGCTCGCGCGAGGGACCAGCATCGCCGGCGTCTTCACCAAATCGAAGACCCGGGGCGCGCCGGTCGATTGGTGCCGCGCCGGCGTGAAGCGCGGCAAGGCGCGCGCCATCGTGGTCAATTCCGGCAACTCCAACACTTTTACGGGCAAGGCCGGCGTCGAGGTTGTGCGCCGCACCGTCGCGGCGATG
>JASHUX010000195.1 GCA_030039775.1 Alphaproteobacteria bacterium
TGCGTGGTCACGCGCGAGCACGTCGACCGGGGTGAGTCGGCGGGGAGTTAGCCGCGCCCGGGGGAATTCAATCGGGATCGGCCGGCTTCGGTTCGCGGTGACGTGTCACGTTGCCGCGAGGTTTCGCCATGTCCCGCCTTGTCTTCGCCGCCGCCTTGTGCGGTTTCCTGCCGGCTGTTGCCGCCGCCCAGACCGAATTCGTCCTGCCGACGATGGTGGTCAGCCCAACCCAGACTCCCACTTCGACGGCCCAGCTCGGCAGCGACGTCACCGTCATCACGGCCGACGACATCCAGCGCAACCAGTGGCGCACGTTGCCCGACGCGCTGAACGCAGTACCGGGCCTCGTCGTTGAGCAGAACGGCGGCCCCGGCACCGTCGCCTCGGTGTTCATCCGCGGTGCCAACGCCAACCACACCAAGGTGCTAATCGACGGCGTCGACGTCACCGATCCATCCAGCCCGAACGGCGCCTTCGATTTCAGCCAGGTGCTGATCGGCGACGTGGCGCGGATCGAAGTGCTGCGCGGGCCGCAAAGCGGCCTCTACGGCTCCGACGCGATCGGCGGCGTGATCATTATCGAGACCAAAAAGGGCGACGGCCCGCCCCATGTCACCGCTTCGGCCGAAGCCGGCTCGTTCGGCACGTTCAATCAAAGCGCCGGTCTCAGCGGCGGCGGTCCCACCTATAATTACGCCTTCAACGTGCAGCATTTCCATGCGCAGGAAACTGACGCGACGCCGACCGACATTCTGTTGCCTGGCGTGCCGGTTCGCCCCGACGAATACGACAACACCACAATCTCGACGCGCCTTGGCGCAGACTTCTCGCCGATGTTCGGCGTCGGTCTGATCGCGCGGTATACTGATTCGACGCTGCAGTACCAAGGCGCCGACGATATCACCTTCTTGCCCGCCGCTTTCAACAGTCTGCAAACCGATCAGCAGCTTTATACCAGGGGCGATGTGCGCGTGACATTGCTTGACGGTGCCTTCGATAATCACTTTGGCATCGCTTATACCGACGACCGAACGCGCACGTACGATGGCACCGCGTTTGAGGTCGGCACCAACCCGATCTCCATCACCAACGGCCAACGTCTCAAGGAGGACTGGAAAGGTGTCTATGCGTTGGCTCCGGATGAGAAGCTGATTTTCGGTGCCGATGCCGAGCAGGATTCGATGATCGACAGCCCGATCTCCGCTTCAAACGGCGACCAGGGCGCGTTCGTCGAATGGCAAGGCCGCATCGACGATCAGCTCTTCGGTCAGGCGAGCGTGCGCTATGACCACAATGACGAGTTCGGTTCCGCCGTGACCTGGCATGTCGGGCCTACCTACACGATCCCGGGCTGGGGCACCCAGCTCAAGGCCAGCGCCGGCACGGGCTTCAAGGCGCCGACGCTCAACCAGCTATTTGTAAGCTTTCCCCCCACCTTTTTCGCCAATCCCAACCTGTTGCCGGAGCGCAGTCTCGGTTACGACGCGGGCTTCGAGCAGCCGGTTTGGAACAACCGGCTGCGGTTCGGCGCAACCTATTTCCACAACGATATCCGCGACCTGATCGACTACAACGACACCTTCACGTCACTGATCAATATCGGCCACGCCACCACGCAGGGTGCCGAGACGTTTGTTACCTACGCGGTGACGCCGATGCTCGATCTCCGCGCCGATTACACTTACACGCTGGCCATGAATGACGAGACTCAGACCGAACTGATCCGGCGGCCGAAGCACAAAGCGAGTCTGACAGCCAGTTGGCGGCCGATGGAGCGGGTGACGCTGGCGATCACCGCGCTCTATGTCGGCACGCGCGAGGACATCAATTATAGCGGCAGCGCACCAGCGCTCGTTGACCCCTATTATTTGATCAATCTCGATGCGAGCTATCAGCTCACGCAATCGGTCGCGCTGTTCGCGCGCGTCGAGAACGCGCTGAACGAGCATTACGAGGACGTGTCCGGCTTCTTACGGCCGGGCCTTGGCGTGTTCGCCGGGGTGCGTGTCGCCTTCGACGCTAAATCGGCGACGCCATGAGGAGGCGCGAGATTGGCCGGCGGTTGTCGGGTTGGCCGGCCCGCCGAGCGGACGAGGCGGCCAAATCCATGCTGGCGATGGCGCGGTTGCCCCGTCCCGCACCGCCCCCTTGGGGCCGAGCGCCACGCCGCGCTATAGTCGCCATTCGAGGACGGCGCCCACGCACCATGGTGAGGAAGGATTCGATGGCACTATCTGATATGTTCCCGGTGGCGGCACGGCGTGGCTATCGCGGGGAATGGGCATGGACGGCCTTGCTGATCGTGGCCGCAGTTCTGAGCAGCTTCACCTTCGAATGCGTGACCCCGTTCTCGGCCTTCGCCGTACTAACCGCCGCGACAATGCGGATGCCGCGCGCGCTCGGCATGATGGTGGCGATCTGGCTGGTGAACCAGTCGCTTGGCTTCGTGGCCCTCGGTTATCCATTCGACGGCACGACCCTGGCGTGGGGCGGCGTCATCGGCGTTGCGGCGCTTGCCGCGGTGGTCGCGGCGGCGGTCACATTGCGTGCGGCTGGGGCGTGGCTGCCGTGGTTGTCTATCGCGGCCGGCTTTGCCGCGGCGTTCATTGTCTACGAGGTGGTATTGCTGTCGGCGACGTCGGTGCTGGGCGGATTTCAGAATTTCAGCGTCGACATCGTGGCGAAACTGGTGCTGTCGGATCTATGCTGGCTGGTCGGCATCGCGATCCTGCGGCACGGCCTCTTAAGGGCCGGCGCGATTTCCGGCCGCCTTGCCGTGAGAACTTGACGCTGGATCAAGGGTTTGGCAGGGTTTGGTCCAGGCGCTGACGCCGACACGACCATGACCAAGTCCGAACTCATCCAACAGCTCGCCGAGAACAATCCGCACCTCTACCAGCGCGATGTCGAGCGCATCGTCACCGCGATTTTTGAGGAGATCGGGCACGCCCTGGCGCGCGGAGACCGGGTTGAG
>JASHUX010000004.1 GCA_030039775.1 Alphaproteobacteria bacterium
CGGCGCGCGAGTGACAATGTGTCCTCGAAAGCCACCGCGAGCGGCGCTTTGCCGAGCAATGCCAGCTCGGCGTTGATGAAGGCGATGTCAAAGCCGGCGTTGTGAATCACCAGCCGGTCGGCGCCGACGAATTCGAGAAAAGCTTCGGCGACGGCGTCGAACGTTTCCTGCTGCGCCAGGAACACGTCGTTGAGGCCGTGGACGGCGCGCGCCGCGTCCGGCATGGCGCGTTGCGGATTGACGTAGCGATGAAAGATGCGGCCGGTGGGCACGTGATTGACGAGTTCGAGCGCGGCAATTTCGACGATGCGATGTCCGTCCGCCGGATCGAGCCCGGTGGTTTCCGTATCGACGACGATTTCCCGCATGCCTCGACTGTATCAGGATTCGCGGCGGCGCAACGCCGCGACGATGCGGCGCAGCCGGCGATAGGTGAAGCCCTTGCCGAGTCCGCTCGGCACTACGAAATCGGCCTCGCGGCGGCGCAGCGCATCCGGCACCTGCGCCGCCAGAATCCCGGCGAATTGCGCCTCGGTCATGCCGGGCCGGCTCATCACGCGGCGGCGTTGCAGGAACGGCGCTACCGTCATGGCGAGGACGGCATCGACCCGCCGGGCCCCGCCGCTTTCGTAGAGCAACGGAATATCGAGCACGACGAGCGGCGCCCGCGCGGCGCGATAGCGGCGGAGAAACGCGGCTTGATCGCGCCGCACCAACGGATGAAGGATCGCCTCGAGCCGTTTCAGTGCGGGCGGGTCGCCGAACACGCGGCGGCCCAGCGCCTTGCGGTCGATGGCGCCGTCGCGCAGCGCGCCGGGAAACTCCTCCGCCACCGCCGCGACCGCGGCGCCGCCTTTCGCCATCAAGCGATGCACGGTCGCATCGGCGTCATGCACCGGCACGTCCATCCGGCGCAGCATCGCGGCCGCCGTGCTTTTGCCCATGCCGACCCCGCCGGTCAGGCCGAGCACGATCATGGCGTCAACGTTGCCAGCATGCGCGCGCGCAGCTCCGGCGTGACCTCGGGCTCGATGCCGAACCACGCGGCGAAGCCCGGCCGGCCTTGATGCATCAGCATGCCGAGCCCGTCGACGGCGCGATTGCCGCGCCGGCGTGCCGCCGCCAGCAACGGCGTTTCCAACGGCGCATAGACGATATCGTTGACGACCGCGTCGCGCGGCAAGGCATCGAGCGACAGGTCGAGCGGCGGCGCGCCGCTCATGCCGAGGCTCGTCGCGTTGACCAACAGCGCGGCGCCGGAAAGCGCCGTGCCGCGTTGTTCCCACGGCAAGACCGTGGGCTTGCCGTCGAACAGCGCCGCCAGGGCTGTCGCGCGCTCCTGGCGGCGATTGATCACCCGGATTTCCGGCACGCCTTCCGCGACCAAGGCGGCGAGCACCGCGCGCGCGGCGCCGCCGGCGCCGAGCACCACCGCCGGCGCCGCAGCGCGCCAATCCGGCGCCTCCGCCTCAAGATTGGCAAGAAAGCCGAAGACGTCGCTGTTCGAGCCGTGAAGCTTGCCGTCCGGCCGCACTGTGACGGTGTTGACCGCGCCGATCGCGCGCGCCTGCGGATCGACCTCGTCGAGAAAAGCGAGCGCCGCCTCTTTGTGGGGGATGGTGAGGTTACAGCCGGCGAAGCCGAGATTGGGCAGGGCGCGCAGTGCGGGCCCAAGCCGATCCGGCGGCACCGCGAGCTTGACGTAATCCCCTGCGAGTCCGTGCCGCTCGAGCCAATAGCGGTGCAGCGCCGGCGAGCGCGAATGCGCGACCGGCCAGCCCATCACCGCGGCCAGCCGGTAGCCGTCGGTCATTGCTCCAGCTCGCCCTGACCGCGCAGAAATTCGAGAAGCCCGATCAGCGGCAAGCCGAGAATAGCGAAATAATCGCCGTCGATCCGCTGGAACAATTGCATGCCCGCCCCTTCGAGGCGATAGGCCCCGACCGCGCCCATGTCGTCGCGGGATAGGCCCTCGATATACCTGTCGAGGAAAGCGTCGCTGAACTGCCGCATGGTGAGACGCGGGCGCTGAAGATCGTGCCAGATGACGTCGGCGTCGCGCGCCACACACAGCGCGGTCGCGAGCTCGTGGCTTTGTCCGCGCAGCATCGCGAGTTGCGCCTTGGCATCGGCGCGGCCGCGCGGCTTGTCGAGCCACGTGCCGTTGCAATTGAGAATTTGATCGGCGCCGATCACCAGCGTTTTCGGATGGCGCGCGGCGACCGTCAGCGCCTTCGCTTCGGCCAGCGCCATCGCGCAAACGCCGGCTTCCGCGCCCTTGCGCCTGTTCGAGGCTTTGAGCTCGGCCTCGTCGATACGCGGCGGATCCCGTGTGACCTTGACGCCGGCCTGCTCCAGGAGGGCGGCGCGGGTCTTGCTGGACGATGCCAGAACCGTCATGCGTCCTCGCCCCGGCGCCGCGCCAGCAATTGCATGATCGTCGCGGCGGTCTCTTCGATCGAACGTCGCGTGATGTCGATCACCGGCCACTGATGATCGGTGAAGAAGCGCCGGGCCTGTTGTACTTCGGCCTTGACCTGCTCGATATCGGCATAGTCCGAATTGCCGTCGCCCGCCTGCAGCATGGTAAGCCGCGCGCGGCGCAGCTGCACCAGCCGCTCCGGATCGTTGGTGAGGCCGACGATCAGGGGTTTGGTTGCCGACAACAATTCTTTGGGCAGCGGCGTACCCGGCACGAACGGCACGTTGGCTGCCTTGAAGCCGCGATTGCCGAGGTACAAGCACGTCGGCGTCTTGGACGTGCGCGACACGCCGACCAGAATCACGTCGGCGTCGTCAAGGCCCCATGCCGATTGACCGTCGTCGTGGGCGAGCGCGAACGTCATCGCGTCGACGCGCTGAAAATATTCGGCGTCGAGCAGATGCTGCTGTCCCGGAACGCCGCGCGAGGCGGCGCCAAGAAAGGAACCGATCGCGTTCATCACGGGGTCGAGCACCGGAATCGCCGGCATCTGGTGGCGTCGGCAACCGTCCTCCAGGCCGCGGCGCAGCTCATCGTCGACCATGGTGTAGAGCACCAAACCCGGATGGGCGCTGATGCCCGCGAGCGCATGCTCGAGCTGCGCTTCGCTGCGCACCATCATCCAGCTATGCTCGATCGGTTCCGCACCGTCGAACTGAACGAGGCACGCCTTCGCCACGGCATGAACCGTATCGCCGGTCGAATCGGACACAAGATGAAGATGAAACCGGTTCACGCCCTGACCATCGGCAAGCCTGTGTATAATTCGTGTGTCAATCGCCGCGGCATCATGTCCCGGCGTGTATGCCATATTTTCACCGCAACGACCGCATTGGACTGCCCGTACAACACGCCGGCAGGCATGTTAGCAATGCCGGTGCCATTCTGTGAACATAGCGATACCAAAACTTTCATCCTCATAATTCAACCGTCATTCATCCCCGCAATCGGCACGCCAAAAATACAGCCATCGCCATGCTATCAATCAAACTGTCCCGGTCCTTATCAACATTTCATGCGCCAGCTCATAACCGGGTGCAAAATTCCGGTGACTCTTTTATTCCCGTAACTCACCGCTCTACCCCTACTACTATCTATATTTTAAAAGGGTGAGTGAGAAGTAAGAGCATGGTCAGCCCGTCACCCATCCCAGCGGCCAAACCTATATTGCGCGCCTTAGAAGGCGAACGGCTTGCCACACCGCCAGTATGGCTGATGCGGCAAGCAGGACGATACCTGCCCGAATACCGGGCGCTGCGCGAGACGGTCGGCAGCTTTCTCGATCTGTGTCTGACGCCGGAGCTGGCCGCCGAGGTTACGTTACAGCCGACCCGGCGGTTTGCGCTCGATGCGGCCATTCTTTTCTCGGACATTCTTATTGTCCCTTATGCGCTTGGTCAGCCCTTGACGTATCGCGACGGCGAAGGACCCGTTTTGGAACCGGTGCGTTCCGCTGCGGGGATGGCGGCGTTAAGCGACGCCGACTTTCGCGACCGGGTGGCGCCGGTGTGGCATACCGTGGAACGTGTTAAGACACAGTTATCGTCGGCGACCGCGTTGATCGGATTCGCCGGCGCGCCGTGGACAGTCGCGAGCTACATGATCGAGGGCGGCACCAGCCGCGATTTTGCCGCCATCAAACACTGGGCCTTTTCCAACCCGGATAGCTTTGGCGATCTAATCGACCGATTGGTCGATGCGACCGTCGTCTATCTCGACGGCCAAGTCCGTGCCGGCGCAGACGTTCTGCAGCTCTTTGATAGCTGGGCGGGGGTGCTGCCGGAAATGCCGTTCCGCCGCTGGGTAATCGAGCCGACAAAAAGAATCGTCTCCGCATTAAAGACTGCGCATCCACACGTACCGATTATCGGTTTTCCACGCGGCGCCGGGATTATGTATCGCGCCTATTTCGCAGAGACCGGTGTAACTGCGCTGAGCATCGATCAAACCGTGCCGCTCGATGTTGCGCAGAAAAATCTGCAGCCGTTGGGCGCAATACAAGGCAATCTCGATCCGTTGATGCTGATTGTCGGCGGTTCGGCAATGGCAACTGCCGCGCAACGGATTATCGAGACGATTGGCGCCGGACCTTTTATCTTCAATCTCGGCCATGGCGTGCTGCCGACCACGCCGCCGGATCATGTCCAGGCTTTAATCGCGCTGGTTCATCGCGGCCGGACCCCATGAGCCGCCGCGCGGTGGTGCTGTTCAATCTGGGCGGACCGGATCGCCTCGAGGCGGTCGAGCCCTTTCTGTTCAATCTGTTCAACGATCCGGCGGTGATCGGCCTGCCGAGCCCGTTGCGCCGGCCCGTCGCCAAGCAGATCGCGCGGGTTCGTGCCCGCACCGCGCGCGGCATTTACGACAGGCTGGGCGGCAGCTCGCCGATCCTGGACAATACGCAAGCGCAAGCGCGCGCGCTCGAAGGGCGGCTCGGCGCCGATTACCGCGTGTTCATCGCGATGCGGTGCTGGCACCCTATGGCGGATGCGGCGGTGCGTGCGGTCAAGGAATGGGGCGCCGACGAGGCCGTGTTGCTGCCGCTCTATCCCCAGTTCTCCACGACCACGACCGCTTCGTCGCTCACGGACTGGGCCCGGGCCGCGCGGCAGGCCGGGCTCGACGTGCCGACCCGCGCCATCTGCTGCTATCCCGACGAGCCGGGGTTCGTCGCCGCGCTCGCCGACGAAACGCGGAAGATTCTGCGTCTGTGGCGATCGCCGGAACCGAAGCGCGTCTTGTTTTCCGCCCATGGTCTGCCCGAGCGGGTCATTGGAAAGGGCGATCCCTATGCCTGGCAAGTGGAACGGACGGTCATCACCCTCCGCGCCGCGTTGACGGACGATCTCCGCGGCATCGATTCCGTCTTGTGCTACCAAAGCCGGGTCGGGCCGATGAAATGGATCGGCCCGTCGACCGAAAGCGAGATCCGGCGCGCCGGCGCCGACAAGGTCGGGCTGTTGATCGTGCCGGTCGCCTTCGTGTCGGAGCATTCCGAAACGCTGATCGAGCTCGACGCCGACTATAAGCATCTCGCGGGCGATGTCGGTGTGCCGACTTATTTGCGGGCGCCGACGGTCGGCGTCCACGACACGTTCATCGCCGGCCTGGCGCGGCTAGCGGCGCAGGGCTTCGCGCAGACATCATCGGTTATGAGCGGTGCCGGCAGCCGACTGTGTCCCGGAGGTTTTCCGTCTTGTCCGTGCCGCAGCGTCCCGGCGTGAGGCGGCGATGAAGCGCTGCGGTTATGTCGCTGCGGTCATTGCCGCAATCCTCTTGTCGATTGGGGCCGCGGCACAGGAACGGGTGGCGGTGCCGTCCTTCACGCCGCCGATGCCGCTCGCGTTTTTCCATCATGCCGGCGCCCGGGTGATGGTTATCGGCGACTTATATTTGCCCAAAGGAGCGGCCGGGCCGCTGCCGGCGATGGTGGTCATGCACGGCGCCGGCGGGATGATCGGCGCCTCGGGGCAACAAATGCGGGATTGGGCGACGGTGCTGCAAGGCTGGGGCGTTGCCGCGCTTGTGATCGACGGCTTCGGCCCACGCGGCGTCAGCGAGACCTACAGCGACGACGACCGGCTGCCGCTCTGGGACGACTTCGCCGACGGACTCGAGGCATTGAAGTTTCTGGCCGCCGATCCACGGTTCGACCGTTCGCGCATCGGCATTATCGGTTTTTCACGCGGCGCGCGCGTCGCCACCGACACGGCGCTGGAGACGATTCGGAAAAGCGTGTTCCGCGACGGGACCAAATTCGCCGTGCACATCGCTTTCTACGCCTCGGGCAACAGCCAGTTCCGCGACCGCGCGACGGACGGCTCGCCGATGTTGTGGCTTCACGGCGAGGCGGACAATTACGTGCCCGTGAGGCCGGCGCAGGAATATGCCGACTGGTTCCGCAGCATGGGCAACCCCGTGACGTTCGTCGCCTATCCCGGCGCCTGTCACAATTTCGACGCCGTCGGCGGCTTTGTCGGTTATTCAGGCGCGGTTCAGAATGCCGGCCATTGCGATATCGTGTTCGATCTGCCGACCGGAACCATCCTGCGCATGGACCATAAGCCCAACCCACCGAACGACGCGGCCGGCGTCCGCGCCTATCGTCAATCCTGCATGACGCGGGGCGCCAATATGGGCGAGGACCGAACGGCGCGGGCCGCTGCGATCGCGCAGGTCCACGCCTTCCTGATGCAGCATTTTCACATCGCCGGATGAGCTTCCTTTCCGCCGCCTATCCCTGGATCAAGGCCGCGCACATCGTCAGCGTGATCGCGTGGATGGCGGGGTTGCTTTATCTGCCGCGGCTCTACGTCTATCACACCGACGCGGCGCCGGGCTCGGATAGCTCCGAGACTTTCAAGATCATGGAGCGGCGTCTGCTGCGCGGCATCATCAACCCCTCCATGGTCGTCGCCTGGGCGCTGGGCCTGTGGATGGTTTTCGAAGGCGGCTGGATAACAGCGCACTGGCTGCAGGCTAAGCTGCTGCTTGTTGTCGCACTTTCGGCGATCCACGGTATGTTGGCGCGCTGGACGGCAGATTTTGCTGCCGACCGCAATCGCCATTCGCAGCGGTTCTACCGAATCGTCAACGAAATGCCGGCAGTGTTGATGATCGGGATTGTCATCCTGGTGGTGGTCAAGCCGTTTTGATGGGTGAAATTTTGCAAGATTGTCTCGGAACTATTGCGCTGGGCCTGAACTTTCCCTATGTTTCGTGCATCTCACCAAACGCAGGCCGATATCGGTTAGTCCCGTAGGGAACCTACCCGCTCCATCAGGCCCGAGCGCCTAAGCTCCGCCTCAAGACCTGCGTCCCTCCTCATTTATCATCGCGACCGGTATTCGCTTGGTCGCGCACAGGACGACCCGCATGCGGGAAATGAAACTCCAGGACCTTAAAACCAAATCACCGGTCGAACTGCTCAGCTTTGCCGAAGAGCACACCGTCGAGAACGCCTCGACAATGCGCAAGCAGGAGCTGATGTTTGCCATCCTCAAGCAGCTCGCCACCAAGGAAATCGATATCATCGGCGAAGGCGTCGTCGAAGTGCTGCAGGACGGCTTCGGCTTTCTGCGGGCGCCGGAAGCGAATTATCTGCCGGGACCCGACGACATCTACGTCTCGCCTTCGCAGATCCGTCGCTTCGGGTTGCGCACCGGCGACACCATCGAGGGCGAAATCCGCAGCCCCAAGGAGGGCGAGCGCTACTTCGCCCTGCTCAAGGTCAACACGATCAACTTCGAAGACCCAGAAAAAGCGCGGCACAAAATCAATTTCGACAACCTGACGCCGCTCTATCCGGACGAGCGTCTGCGGATGGAATACGA